>NZ_JBFUES010000443.1:0-5966 GCF_056403875.1 Bradyrhizobium sp. P2_E8 | reverse complement strand
CGGTTTTCGCCGTCGGCACGGCCGCGCACACGACGGCGGCGACGGTGTAGAGCGGATCGAGGCCGGTGATCACGCAAAGCCCGTAGACGATCAGCGGCATCACCACCAGCTTCACGGCCGAGAGCGCGAACGATGCCTTCAGATTCGATCGCAAGCCTTCGACCGACAGGCCGAGCCCGATGGCAAATAGCGCGCAGGGCGTGAGCGCAGCCGCGATCATGTTGAGGTAGGCCGCAACGGGCGACGGAATCGGCAGGCCCGTGATCGCCCATGCGAGCCCAATGAGCGTCGACAGCACCATCGGATTGAGCAGGATCTGTTTCGCGAGGCCAGCGGAGTGCGCAGGTCCGCGCGCCTCCTTTTCCAGCAGGATGACCGTGATCGGAAACATCACGGCGGCCACGAACACCGTCGCCACGGCGGCGGGCAGGACGGCGGGCTGGCCGTAGATCGCGTGCAGGATCGGAAGCGCCACGAAGCCGGTGTTGGTCATGGCTGCGGCCATGCCATGGATGGTGCTGCTGGCGAGATCATGCTTTCCGCCGGCGCGGACGGCTACGAAGACGAGCGCGAAGCAGAGCAGCGAGCCGCCGCCAAACGCGAGCAGGAAGCGCCATTCCAGCAGGTTGCGCGCCGGCTCCTGGGCGATCGTGACGATCAGCAGCGCCGGCATCGCCACGTTGTAGGCAAAGTGCACCAGCGCGTCGGCGAGCGTGCGCGAGAGATAGCCGAGCGCGCCGGCCAGCCAGCCGGTGACGATGATCGCGAACACGGGAAGAACGAGGCTGGCGACCTCCATCCGGCTCCCCCTTTTGCCAGGCGGCTATGGGCCATCCTAGCTCGCCGGTGCGTCGTCGTCACGGCCCAGCGGGATCGGGGAGGTCCGATCAGCGCACCTCAGGCGCCCCGGCCACCCTGTTGCCCGATCACGCAGCGCCATCCCGCCAGGCGCTCGGCCGGATGCTGGTTCATCCATTCGGCAAGCTGCGGCGCGCCCATCATGCAGGACTGCATCGAGACGTCGGCGAAGTCCGACGTGGTGACGATCTGCTCGTGACAATTGGCGGGAGAGGAGAGGCTGCAGAGCACGGCGATGATCTTGATCACGACAGACTTTCCACGTTGCCGCCGACGGCGCGCCCGATCGTGGTCGTGTCGTGCCGCTCGCTGACCGGATCAGCGGGCGGGAAGATGCTGTCATAGATCGCGCGTGCCTCCTGGATGAGGCGCAATCGTTCGCGCTCGGATCTCGAGACAAATTGAATAACCTGGCCCATGTTTGGCTCCGAAGAGTTTGGCAACCATCATCAGATGATGGAAATCATTCCAAACCGATGTGGGGTGCGGCCCGGCGCTTTGAAGCTGTGTAGGCGGTCACGAGGAATAAAAAGCGCGTGACAGCGCCGTTACGACAGATGCGGTTCGATTCGGTCCAATCGTCTGGAGCCGAACCGGATACCGCTCGCCTCACGCCGCCGGCGCGCGTTCCTTCCGCCCCGGCACTGCCGCGAGCAGTTCGCGCGTATAGGCGTGCTCGGGCGCGGCGAACAGCTGCGCTGTCGGCTTCAGCTCGACGATGGCCCCGCGCTGCATCACCGCGATGCGGTCGCAGATCTGGGCGGCGACGCGCAGATCGTGGGTGATGAACAGCATCGAGAGGCCAAGGCGCGCCTTGAGGTCTTCGAGCAGCCGCAAGACTTGCGCCTGCACCGAGACGTCGAGCGCGGAGACGGCTTCGTCGGCAACGATGATCTCGGGCTCGAGCGCGAGCGCGCGCGCAATGCCGATGCGCTGGCGCTGGCCGCCGGAGAATTCATGCGGATAGCGTTCGAGCGCGCCGGCATCCAGGCCCACCATCTTCAGGAGATCGCGGGCGCGCTCGAAGGCGACCTTCGGATCGATGCCGGCTGCGATCGGGCCGTCGGCGATGATGTGGCCGATCTTGCGGCGCGGATTGAGCGAGGCGAACGGATCCTGGAAGATCATCTGGATGCGATGGCGCTCAGTGCGCAGCGCCTTGCCAGAAAGCTGCGTGAGATCGGTCTCGCCGATCCGCACCGTGCCGCGGTCGGCTTCGATCAGCCGCATCACGAGGCGTGCCACCGACGACTTGCCCGAGCCGGATTCGCCGACGAGGCCGAGCGTCTCGCCCTTGAGGATGTTGAAGTTGACCTCGCGCGCGGCATCGACGCGGCGGTCCTCGCGAAACCAGCCCCCTGATGTGACGTAGGTCTTGTCCAGCCCGATCACCTCGACGGCCCTGGCCTGATCGTCGAGCGGCTCGCGCGCCGGCGGATCCATCGACGGCACGGCGGCGAGCAGCGCCTTGGTGTAGTCGTGCTGCGGCTCGTCGAAGACGTTGGCGGCGGGGCCTTCCTCGACCACCTTGCCGTGCCGGAGCACCACGACCTGGTCGGCGATATCGGCGACCACGCCGAAATCATGGGTGATGAACATCACCGCCATGTTGCGGTTGCGCTGGAGGTTGCGGATCAGTTTCAGGATCTGCGCCTGCGTGGTGACGTCGAGCGCGGTGGTCGGCTCGTCCGCCACCAGCACCGCGGGCTCGAGCGCGAGCGCCATCGCGATCATGGCGCGCTGGCGCTGGCCGCCGGAGAGCTGGTGCGGATAGGCGCGGACGATGCGCTCGGGGTCGGGCAGGCCGACCTCGCGTGCCAGCGCCAGCGCTCTTGCGCGCCGCTCCCTGGGCGTGAGCAGGCCGTGGGCCTCGAACATCTCCGCCATCTGGTCGCCGATCCGCATCAATGGATTGAGCGCGGTCATCGGCTCCTGGAAGATCATCGCTAGGCGACGCCCGCGCAGATCGCGCCAGCCGTCGTCGTCCAGCTTGAGCAGGTCGCGGCCCTCGAACAGGATCTCGCCGGTGGTGACGTTGACCGTATCCGGCAACAGGCCCATCAGCGCATGCGCGCACATCGACTTGCCGGAGCCGGATTCGCCGACGACGCAGACGATCTTGCCGGGCCGGAGGTCGAGCGAGACGCCGTCGACGGCGAAGGCACGCTCGGCGCCCTTGGGCAATGCGATCTGCAGGTTCTTGATGGAGACGGCGGGCGGGGCGGTCATCATCAGCGTCCCTCCCGCGACAGCCGCGGATTGAGCGCGTCGTTGAGGCCTTCACCGATCAGGTTCAAGCCGAGCACCGAGATCAGGATGGCGACGCCGGGAAACACCGTGATCCACCAGGCCTGCCGGATCACGGTGCGGCCGGCGCCGACCATGTAGCCCCAGGAGATCAGATTGGGATCGCCGAGGCCGAGGAAGGCCAGCGAGGATTCCAGGAGGATCGCGGTCGCCACCATCAGCGAGGCCAGCACGATCACCGGCGACAGCGCATTGGGCAGGATCTCGCGCAGGATGATCCAGGTGTTGCTCTGGCCGGTGACCACGGCGGCCTGGACGTATTCGCGCGTGCGCAGCGACAGCACCTCGCCGCGCACGAGGCGGGCGACCGGCGGCCAGCTCACCACCGCGATCGAGGCCACGATCGAATAGATCGAGGGCTGCAGGATCGCGACCAGCACGATCGCCAGCGCGAAGCTCGGAATGGTCTGGAAGAATTCGGTGAAGCGCATCAGGGCATCGTCGACCTTGCCGCCGAAATAGCCGGCCATGGCGCCGATCGGCACGCCGACGACCAGCGCCACCAGCGTCGAGACGAGGCCGACCAGCAGCGACACGCGTGCGCCAAAGATCATGCCGGCGAACACGTCGCGGCCGAGCGCGTCGGTGCCGAGCGGCACGGTCGAGAGCGTGAACGGCGGCAGGAACGGCCGCTGCACCATGCGCCAGGGCGAGTTCGGGAACAGCATCGGTCCGAACACCGCGATTCCGATCGCAAGCAACAGGATGATGAGGCCGATGACGCCGCTCGGGCTGCGCAGCATCGATTTCCAGAATTGTTTCATGAGGCGAATTCGATGCGCGGATCGACCAGCCGATAGACGAGGTCGGTGACGAGGTTGAAGATCAGGACCATGGCGGAGCAGATCACGAACACGCCGAGCAGGAGGTTGTAGTCCCGCTGCAGCAGCGCGTCGTACATCAGGCGTCCGATGCCGGGCCAGGCGAACACGGTCTCGGTGATGACGGCGCCGCCGATCAGCGTGCCGGAATGCACGCCGGCCAGCGTCACGACGGGCAGCAGCGCGTTGCGCAGCACGTGGCGGCGCTGGATCACGGCGTCGGAGAGGCCCTTGGCGCGCGCGGTCTTGACGAAGTCGAGGCGCTTCACCTCCAGCATCGAGGCGCGCGTCATGCGGGTATAGGTCGCCATGAAGAATAGGCCGAGCGTCATCGCCGGCATGATCAGGTGTTTGGCGACGTCGACCGCGTGGGCGAGGCCGGTGAGGTTGGCGCCGACCGTCTCGTAGCCGAAGCTCGGCAGCCAATCGAAGGTGACCGAGAACAGGAGGATACCCATCAGCGCCACCCAGAAGATCGGCATGGCGTAGAAGATCAGGGCGAACACGGTGATGCCGGTGTCAAGAAAGGTCCCGGCAAAGCGCGCCGCGAAGCTTCCGAACAGGACGCCGAGCATCAGCGAGATCGCGAAGGCGGTCAGCGTCAGCAGCAGGGTCGCCGGCAGCCGTTCGAGGATCAGCTTCGACACCGGCGCCTGCTGGCGGAAGGAGAAGCCGAGGTCGAGGGTGACGACGCCCTTGACGTAGATGAAGAGCTGCTCGGGCAGCGGCTTGTCGAGGCCGAACTTTTCCCGGAGCTGCTTGACGAAGATCTGGTCGCTGGCGCCGGCCTCGCCCGCCATCACGACCGCGGGATCGCCGGGCGCAAGCCGGATCAGGAAGAAATTGAGGACGACGATCGCGAGCAGGACGATCACGCCCTTCACGACACGCTGAGCGACGAAGGAGAGCATATCTAGAGCGTCATATCTTGAAACGTGATCCGTGGCGACGGAGACAGTGGGCTCCCTCGCCCCGCTTGCGGGGAGAGGGTCGGGGTGAGGGGGAGTCTCCGCGCGGACGGTGGCAGTTGGATTCGCGGAGCCTCCCCCTCACCCGAATGTGCGCTTCGCACACATTCGTCCTCTCCCCGCATCCGCCTTCGCCTTGGCGGACAAGAGCGGGGAGAGGTGAAAAGACCAGGGCTCACTTGTCGAGCCATGCGTCCTTGAAGCCGTCATTGACGCCGATGCCGGTCGTGATCAGGTTCTTGACCTTGCAGCGCATGATGGTCGGGAATTGCAGCTCGAGCATCCAGGCCACCGGCACGTCCTCGACCAGGATCTTCTGCGCCTTCTCGTAGATCTCCTTGCGCTTGGAATCCGGGGTCGCGACGGCGCCGTCGGCGAACAGCTTGTCGATCTCCGGGTTGGAGTAGCCCTCGACATTGTTGAACACCTGGCCCTTGGCGATGGCGCTGGAGACGTAGTTGCGCCCGACGCCGAGGGCCGGATCGCCGTACTGGTAGAGATAGGTGAAGGCGATGTCGTAGTCCCAGTCGCCGATCTTCTGGTTGCCGCCGGCAACGTCGGTGGCGATCGTCTCGATGGTCATGCCGACATCCTGGAGGTTCTGCTTCACGGCTTCACCCCAGCGCTGCCAGGTCTCGCCATAGGCGAGCGGCAACAGGCGGATCTTCTCGCCCTTGTAGCCGGCTTCCTTCAACAGCGCCTTGGCCTTGGCCGGATCGTACGGATATTTCGGCACGTCGGCGGTGTAGTACTTGATGGTCGAGGCGGACGGGCCGGTCGCCACCTTGCCGAGCCCGTTCCAGATCACGTCCTTGGCGAAATCGCGGTCGATCGCATACATGATCGCCTGCCGCACCCGCTTGTCCGCGAGCGGGCCCTGGCGGTTGTTCAGCCACAGCCAGGCCAGCGGCGAGAAGAACTCCCAGCCGGCGCCGGTGACGCAGGTGTCCTTCAGCTTGGACAGCCGCGGCACGTCGAAATTCTCGACCGAGCCGCCGGGCAGCACGTCGAC
>NZ_JBFUES010000442.1:0-5971 GCF_056403875.1 Bradyrhizobium sp. P2_E8 | reverse complement strand
GGAGGACACAATGGGATGGTTTGACCGGCTGTTTGGAAGGACTTCGGCGCCTGGTACCCCACTCTTTGCGAGATTTAGGCGGAAATCACGGGCACCGACAGATCCTGATCTTCTGAAGATTGCCAAAGACCGAAAAAGGCATATTTCGCGAAGAGCCGTGAGAGATGAATATAATCGGCTGCTTTTGGAGAAGTACGCGCACGACAAGTCCTGATTTCCAATTCCATCAGGGTCCCACTACGTGCCAGCGAAGCTCTTCATCTCCGGCCGCTTCTTTCTCGCCTCGCTTATTGGCCGTCAGCGGGACAGRCTGACTGCCGCCGTCGAGAGCAGCCGTCCCCCCCAAGGGACGCTCACATGAAATCTCCCTCCCGCCAGTTAGCTTGAAAATATAATCTTGCAGGCCAATGTCGTCATTGCCGCTAAGGTTCTGACCCATGAAGCGATGGCGCTACGTCAGTATCAGCAGCATGGTTATCGCCGTGGGTCTGGTTGGTGCCGGCGCCCTGGTGGTCGGTCAATCGCACGTGCCAGCAGACGCCATAGCATCATCGGTAACACGTGCTCCGGAGCTTATGGAGCGTGCGTGGCACCTGCCCGTGGCAGCCACATTCCAAAGACACGTTGACTGGCAGTCAAATGGCTCTCGCTGCGGACCTGCAGCTGTTGCGAATGCCTACCGGTCATTTGGCGAGGCGGCACGGACGGAGGACAAGGTGTTGGCCGGTACATGGAGCTGCTGGACTGGCGTATGCATCATGGGTCTCACGCTCGACGAGCTGGCCAAAGTCGCCCAGACCAACACGAGCCGGAAAGTCACGGTCCTACGCGATCTCAGCGAGAACCAGTTTCTGGAACATCTCCGTCGCTCCAACGATCCGGGCCGACGCTACATCGTGAATTTCGATCGCGCTCAAATTTTTGGTGCTGGCAGCGGACATCACTCTCCAATTGGGGGCTACTTCGAAGCCGAGGACCTCGTTTTCGTGCTCGATGTCAATTTCAACTTCCAGCCATGGCTGGTCGAGCGGAAGCGGTTGTTCGACGCTGTAAATACGTTCGACGGCGACAAGAAGCGGGGGCTGCTGTTCATCGAGTAATATCCCACTGCATGTTGCCTATTGGCCCATCACCGAAGTGGCGGCGCACCTCACCGAGGTCCGCTCACCGAGGCATGGCAGACCAAATTTGCTCAGGTTGAGTTCTTCGCATTCTGACCCTAACCGGACATGCCGCGGACATGCCAAAATTGACGCGAATGAGCGGAGATGTGACATTCTTCCGCTTGCCGAGGACGGAACAGCCTGACTTAGTTCTAAGCGGGACAACGCAGCCAACGCATGACGCGTGGCGAGCGAGTCCGACCGGATCTGGGAGTGGTCGCCAATGAGGCGTTGGATCCACTGGCTGCCCGGAATCGAAACCCTCCATCGATATGAGACGGCGTGGCTTCCGCACGATATCTTCGCTGGACTCGTCCTTGCGACGATGCTGGTCCCGGTTGGAATTGCCTACGCGGTAGCATCGGGCTTGCCTGGTATCTACGGTCTGTACGCAACGATCGTACCCCTGTTGGTCTACGCGTTGTTCGGCCCCAGCMGCATCCTCGTGCTGGGACCCGACTCTGCGCTGGCAGCTGTCATCCTCGGCACTGTCGTTCCGCTGTCTGGTAGCGATCCTCTTCGCGCCGCAACGCTCGCTGCCATGATGGCGATCGTTTCAGGGACGGTATGCATTCTAGCCGGCATCGCGCGCCTGGGTTTTGTCACCGAGTTGCTCTCCAAGCCGATACGCTATGGCTATATGAACGGAATTGCGTTGACCGTTTTGATCAGCCAACTGCCAAAGTTCTCCGGTTTCTCAGTCAGAAGCGAAGGACCTTTGCGGGACCTATGGGCGATCGCCGATGCAATCCTTGAAGGAAAAACAAACTGGGTCGCATTCGGGCTTGGGCTCGGCACGCTGGTCGTCATCCTGCTGCTCAAGGACAGCAAGCGGCTGCCGGGCATTCTGATCGCGGTAGTTGCGGCGACCGCCGTCGTCGGCGCGCTTGATCTCGGCACCCGCTACGGCGTGGCGGTCATTGGTCCCCTTCCAGAGGGATTGCCGGGGTTCGCAATCCCCTGGATCAACTACGGCGATATCGTCCCGGTACTGGTCGGCGGGTGCGCCATCGCCCTGGTTTCGTTTGCGGACACCAGCGTACTTTCGCGTTCCTATTCCGCACGGTTGGGCACTCATGTCGATCCCAACCAGGAGATGGTCGGGCTTGGCGCCGCCAATCTGGCAACCGGCTTTTTTCAAGGTTTCCCGATCAGCAGCAGCTCTTCGCGGACTCCAGTTGCCGAAGCCGCCGGCGCCCGTACCCAGCTTACCAGCGTAGTAGGCGCGCTTGCCATCGCCATCCTTCTGCTGGTGGCGCCAAACCTCCTTCAGCATTTGCCCACCGCGGCATTGGCGGCCGTCGTCATCGCCGCTGCGATCAGCTTGTTTGAGGTCACCGACCTCAAACGAATCTATCGGATTCAGCAGTGGGAGTTTTGGCTATCGATGGTCTGCTTCGTCGGCGTGGCGGTGCTCGGAGTGATTCCAGGAATTGGCCTGGCAATCGCAATCGCCATCGCCGAGTTCTTATGGGACGGTTGGCGCCCACACTCCGCCGTGTTGGGTCGCGCCCATGGCGTCAAGGGTTATCACGACATCACAAGATACCCGGATGCACGCCAGATCCCCGGGCTGGTCCTGTTTCGGTGGGATGCGCCTCTGTTCTTCGCCAACGCGGAGTTCTTCAAGGAGCGCGTACTGGACGCCGTGGCGAAATCGCCGACGTCCGTACGCTGGCTGGTTGTTGCGGCAGAACCTGTCACCAGCGTGGACGTCTCCGCCGGCGATACAGTCGCCGAATTGGACGAGGCGTTGCACGCGCAGGGTATCGAGTTGTGCTTTGCCGAACTGAAAGATCCAGTAAAGGACAAGCTGAAGAGATTCGGACTGTTCTCGCAGCTTGGCGAGCAATATTTTTTCCCAACCATTGGCGCAGCCGTTTCCAGTTATCTGGAAATCAATGATGTGGAGTGGGAGGACTGGGAGGACCAAGCCAAGTGCTAGGAAGTGACATGCCGGGCTTGAATACACACGCCGATTGACTTCCGACCTTGGCACTTTTCGGACCTGCCGAAGCGGCCTGACGATATCCGTTTATTGAGTGCCGGTTCAACCGGAGGTAAAGCGGACCTCGTAACCGCGCGCGCCCAGTCGGAAAACGACCCAAAGGAGACTTCGGGCTGCTGAATTACTCAGCCGCCGCCAGTCGGCCAATCTGTAGCTCTCCGCTGGCATGCCGGACCACTACCACAGCCCCCTGGATCGCAAGCAACGACATGATCGTCGCCACGACGATGTCGGGCCAACCTGTCCCGGTCCCGAACACGCCAGCCGCAGCTAACAGCACCGCGAGGTTACCCAGAACATCGTTACGAGTGCAAATCCATGCAGACCGCATGTTTGCATCACCGTGACGATAAGCCCAAAGCAGACCAAACGAAGCTGCGTTCGCAACGAGAGCGGCAGCTCCCACGGTGCCCATCGCGAAAGCGCTCGGAAGCGTTCCGTGCAGAATATGCCAGATGACGGTTGCAACGACCCATACGCCAAACATGCCCATTGTGGCGCCCTTCGCAAGGGCCGCGCCAGCTCGATAGCGGAGTGCCATACCGACAACGAGTAGGCTGATGGTGTAGTTCGCAGCATCCCCTAGGAAGTCGAGTKAATCGGCTTGCAGGGAAGCTGATCCGGCAGCAAGACCCGCGACCACCTCAACGGCAAACATAGCGGCGTTGATAGCAAGCACAGTCCAGAGCACCCGCCGGTAGGCGGCATCTCGTTTCTTGTTCCCGCCGAGGTTCAAGGATGGTGGAGCGCAACAGCAGTCGTTCATGAGCCGAAGATAAGATGAATCGGGACGCGTCGCTAGTGCGCTTTAGGTCGTCTGTTGGCCCATGGCCGACCCGCCAGAGCGCGAGCCGACGCTGTCCGCTTCCGGGAGCAGATCGGACACTGCCTGGTTTCGCTCCCTGATCGGCTTCAGCAACCCCGCCCTGGAACTGATACCGCCGCAGCCCCCCATCCACCGGGATCGCCGTCCCCGTGATGTACTGCGCCACCGGCGAGGCGAGCTGCGGGCAAGAGCACGGCGCGAATCCAATCGGCGGCCTTGAGGGAATTCTTGACCGCGTTAAAGTAGCACATTCCACGACCATAACCGGCCAACTGACGGTTTGCCCTGAATGCGAGAACTCCTGTTCTTCATCGCGTCGAGCTTTTGGGCGGGCGCCGCACATGCGGCGACACCGGGGCACGGCAAGACGATCGCGGCTGCCTACATCGTTGGTGCGCGCGGCAAGCCGATCGATGCCGTGATCCTTGGAATTTTCGTCACGCTTTCCCACGTCAGCGGTATCGTCCTGATTGGCATGCTCGCTTCGCTCGGCTCGGCCTGGTTGCAACCGCAGCGGATTGAAGCTTATCTGGCGGTCGTAGTCGGCAGCCTGGTGATCGTGCTCGGCCTATGGATGCTATGGGCGCAGCGCGATCTTGTGGCGCTCGCTATGGGCGAGGCTTATCAGCCGGGCGATGCTGCGCGTCGTACGGATGCCCACGCGCGCGATCAGGGGCACGACCACGCTCACCACGACCACCCGCATAGCCATGGGCATGCTCATGGCGATGGCCGTCGCGAGCCTGTAGTCTGGCATAGCCACGGATTCGGCAAAGTCCATGCCCACCGGCTTGACGTCATGGCCGAAAATCGTCCGAAGTTGCCGGTGCTGCTGGCGTTGGGTGTTGCAGGTGGCCTGCTCCCAGATCCCGCCGCGCTGGCGCTGCTGCTCGGCGCCTTGTCGAGCGGAAAAGTCATGCTGGGCGTGATCACCGTTCTGGTATTCAGCCTAGGCTTCGCGGCGACGCTGGTGGTGGTTGGCATCGTTGCCGCGAAAGTCGGCGAAAAGGTGCTCGACTGGCTGGACAGCATCTGGATGGTCCGCCTGCAGATCGCCACCAGTCTGCTAATCGTCGGGATGGGCGTCGTGCTGACAATTCGGGCGGTATCCGAACTGGCGGCATTGTCGGCGTCTTAACTCTCTTTGTGTCTTCTGCGCTTAGGGTGCCCCCGCATGCTTCGCCGGCAGCATGCCTACAAATCCGCTAATGTCCGCGTACCAGACATTGCCATCGCGATCGACAGCGACACTGAACGGCCGGGCATTGTCGCGCGGCAGCGGAAAGACCGCGATGCGGCCATTGCGCAATCGCCCGACACTCGCACGGCGCATCATGCCRAACCACACGTCGTCGTTGGGAGCAATGGCAATACCGCTTAGGCCGACGTTTTCCTGCCCCACTTCGACATCCAAGAATTGCCCATCCTTGAAACGCCCGATTTGGTTGGCGCGGAATTGCAGGAACCACACCGAGCCGTCGGAACCAGCCGCGACGTCAGTTGGCACGGCGCCACCGTGGGGGAGGTCGAACGTCTTGCTAGTCCCATCGGCGGCGACACGGAGCAGTTGGTTGCCGTTCTGCAGTGTCGCCCACACGGTGCCATCGGTGGACACGGCGATGCCATAGGGTCCGCCCCTCGCAGACTCGATTCGATGGCGGGTAAAAACTCCGGCTTTTAGCCTGGTCACGCCGTAGCCGGTCAGGTCGGCGAACCAGGCGGCTCCATCGGGCGCGATCGCCAGCCGTCCGAGGCGAGTGATCGGAGTATCGAGCATAAACCGTGCGATCTCGCCGCTACTGCTCACGCGCGTAATAGCGCGCGCGGCGAGGTCCGTGTACCAGGCGCTGCCGTCAGCAGCGACCGCGAGCCCGAGGGGCTCGATGTTGCGGTTCGACGTAGGTAGCCGCTCGATGCGGCCATTTCGTACACGGCCGATCGCATCGGCATGGTCGATGGTAAACCAGATACTGC
>NZ_JBFUES010000441.1:0-5978 GCF_056403875.1 Bradyrhizobium sp. P2_E8 | reverse complement strand
GGCCGAACACTTCCTCGGTGAGCTGGCCGGCCTCCTTGAGCTCGAAGATGTGCGGCTCGACGAAGCAGCCCTCGGGCGCAGGGCCGGCAAAGTGCAGCCGCGCCTCGGTCTTCATCCGCGCGATATGCGCCTCGAGGCGCTGCTTGGCCTCGAGGTCGATCACCGGCCCGACATGGGTTGCGACATCGGAGGGATCGCCGATCTTCAATTCCCGCGCGGCGCCCGCGATCATCTCGATCATGCGGTCGGCGACGTCCTCCTGCACGAACAGGAGCCGCAGCGCCGAGCAGCGCTGGCCGGCGGAACGAAACGCCGAGGTCACGACGTCGTCGGCGACCTGCTCCGGCAGCGCGGTGGCATCGGCGATCATCGCATTGATGCCGCCGGTCTCCGCGATCAGCGGCACGATCGGCCCGTCCTTGGCCGCGAGCGTCCGGTTGATGCTGCGGGCGACCTCGGTCGAGCCGGTGAAGACGATTCCGGCGATATCGGGGTGCGCGGTCAGCACGGCGCCGATGCGGCCGTCGCCGGTGGCGAGATGCAGGGCGCTCTTGGGAATGCCGGCCTCGTGCAGCAGGGCTACGGCCTCGCGCGCGATGCGCGGCGTCTGCTCGGCGGGTTTTGCGACGACGCTGTTGCCCGCCATCAGCGCTGCCGTGACCTGGCCGAGGAAGATCGCCAGCGGAAAATTCCACGGCGAGATCGCGACGAAGACGCCGCGGCCGCGCATGGCGAGCGCGTTGCTCTCGCCGGTCGGGCCCGGCATCGCCGTCTCGCTGCCGAACAGCTTGCGGCCCTGCGCGGCGTAGTAGCGGCAGAAGTCGGCGGCTTCGCGCAACTCCGACAGCGCATCGTCGAGCGTCTTGCCGCCCTCGCGCTGGAGCAGCGCGATGAAACGGGCGCTGCGGCTCTCCAGCAGATAGGCGGCCTGCTCCAGTGCTGCCGCGCGCGTGCCCGCCGGCGTCCGGCTCCAGGCCGCAAAACCCGTACGGGCGCCGGCCACCGCTGCGTTGGCCTGGTCCGGCGTTGCATCGGCGATCGGCTTCGGATCGGCTGCCGCGGCCTTGACGTCCGTCAGTAGCTGGTCGAGCGCGGCGCGTGCGCCGAACTCAACGCCGCGCGAATTGCGCCGCTCCGGCGCGAACAGATCGCAGGGGAGCGGAATCCTCGGATGGGCCGCCGCTTGCGGCCGGACGATGGCATCCGCCGGACGCTGCAACAGCGCCGGGACCGGGACGCGATAGTCGGCCGCCTGCGCCACGAAGGAGGAGTTGGCGCCGTTCTCCAGCAGCCGCCGCACCAGATAGGCGAGCAGGTCGCGATGGCTGCCGACCGGAGCATAGGTGCGGTAGGCGATGTCAGGGTGGTCCTTGGCGAGCTGCTCGTAGAGCGCCTCGCCCATGCCGTGCAGGCGCTGGAATTCGAAGCCGCCGCCGTCCCCGGCCATCTCCAGCACGGTCGCGACCGTCAGCGCATTGTGGGTGGCGAATTGCGGGAAGATGCGCGGCCGCAAGCCGAGCAGCTTCGAGGCGCAGGCGACGTAGTTCAGGTCCGTCATCGCCTTGCGCGTGAACACGGGGTAGCCGTCGAGCCCGCGCTCCTGCGCGCGCTTGATCTCGGTGTCCCAATAGGCGCCCTTGACCAGCCGCACCATCAGCTTGCGGTCATGCGCCCGCGCCAGCGCATCGACATAGTCGATCACCGCACTGGCGCGCTTCTGATAGGCCTGGATGGCGAGCCCAAAACCGTCCCAGCCTGCAAGCGAGGGATCGGCCAGCGTTGCCGCGATCACGCCGAGCGACAGCTCCAGCCGGTCCGCTTCCTCGGCGTCGACGGTGAAGTTGAGATCATGGGCCTTGGCGCGCTGCGCCAGATCGAGCAGCTGCGGCACCAGCTCGGCCATCACGCGCGCGTGGCTGATCGCCTCGAAGCGCGGATGCAGTGCCGAGAGCTTGACGGAGATGCCGGGCCGGTCGGGCAGGGGATGGTTGCCGGCCGCCTTGCCGATCGTCTCGATCGCGCTGGCATAGGCGTCGAAATAGCGCCTGGCGTCCGCCGCGGTGCGCGCGCCTTCGCCGAGCATGTCGAAGGAGTAGCGCGTCTTCTGGCCGGAGCGCGGCTTGCCTCGCTCCAGCGCCTGCTCGATGGTCTCACCCAGCACGAAGTGATTGCCCATCAGCCGCATCGCCTGGCGCGTGGCGGTGCGCACCGCCGGCGCCCCTAACCGCTTCACCAGCCGGCCGATGGTGCCGTCGGGCGTCTCGCCGGGCTGGATCACCCGCGCCGACAGGCCGAGCGCCCAGGCCGAGGCGTTGACGAGGAAGGCGGTGGACTTGGTCTCGTGATGGATGAAGTCGCCCTCGCCGAGCTTGTCCTCGATGAACTGGTCGGCGGTGCGCGCGTCCGGCACGCGCAGCAGCGCCTCGGCCAGCACCATCAGTGCGAGGCCCTCCTTGGTCGAGAGCGCGAACTCCCGCAGCATGTCCTCGACCCCGCCGAGCCGGTCGTCGCGCTTGCGGATCGCCTCGATCAGCCGCGTCGCGGTGCGGTCGATCCGCGCTTCCTGCGGCGGGGACAGATGCGACGCCGGCAGGAGGCGGGCGGCGATCTCGGTATCATCGGGCGCGTAGGGGGCGGTGAAGGAAGGCGGGATGTTCGGCATGGCGTGTCCTGTGGCTCAAATCCAGGATAAGGCCCACGTTACCGTAGTTCGATAGACAAGTTAGCCTGTTTGCCTTAGAAAATGAAGACAGATATCATGATAGCCAGATAAAATATGGAACTTGATCGGATCGACCGGAGAATCCTCGCCATTCTGCAGGAGGATGGGCGAATCGCCAATGTGGAGCTCGCCGAACGCATCGGCTTGTCGCCGACATCGATCGGCGAGCGGCTGAAGCGCCTGCAGCGCGAGGGCTTTGTCGAGGGCTATGGCGCGCGGCTCAATCCGCACCGGCTTGGCCTCGGGCTTCTGGTGTTCGTCGAGGTGCTGCTCGACAAGACCACGCCCGACAATTTCGAGCGCTTTGCGCGCGCGGTGAAACTCGCGCCTGAGGTGCTGGAGTGTCACATGGTTGCCGGCGGCTTCGACTATCTTGTGAAGGCGCGGCTTGCGGACATGACGGCGTATCGGCGCTTCCTCGGCGAGACCCTGCTGTCGATGCCGGGCGTGCGCGAGACGCGGACCTACGCGGTGATGGAGGAGATCAAGCGCGACGCACCGTTGCCGGTGGGCTGACGAAGTGCCGTCGCGATTGTCATTGCCATGGCGTTGAACAAGCGGTCTTGCAAGGAAAAATAGCTCTCCGTGTGCAATCGCAACGCCTGTCGTCGAATGCACTGGCCGTTTTCTGAAATTTTTTTGGCCCGGCTCCCGGATTGATCCGGGAGGCAGCAAACGCTGGCGGGCTTATACTTTGAGGTTTTCTGCGGAGGTCTTGCCCCGGTTTGCGATCTCTTCGTATTCCACCGTCTGTCCCTCGTTGAGGGTGGACAGACCGGCTTTCTGCACCGCCGAGATATGCACGAACACATCCTTGCCCCCCGACGCAGGCTGGATAAATCCATAACCCTTCGTCGGGTTGAACCACTTGACCGTACCTTTAGCCATCACGACTTCTCCGCGGGTCTTCCTCCGAGATCTCGAACCGCCAGTCCCCGCCAACCGGCCGGTTCGGTCCTAACAGGATACGCGGAATGTGGCAGGCTTGGTAGCTCAAACCACATCAGGCTTTTGCCGAATTCCGCTCAACTTCGCGGCGTTTTTGCCGATTTTGCCCGTTTCGCGGTCAATCGGCCTGCGCGCCGTCAATACGTCGTGGCCAGATAATCGACGATCTTGCCGACATCGGCATCGTCGATCGGTGCGCCATAGACCTTGATCATCTTGGTCACCTCGGCTTGCCAGAAGCCCTTCTTATCCTTCATCGGCGGCTGCGTGTTGACGTAGTCGGCCGAGTGGCAGGCGCTGCAATTGCCCTGTACGACCTCGAGATTGGGGCCGGGCTTGAAGGCGGCGACCTCGTCGGGCGTCTTGTAGTTGATCGGCGCCGCAAATGCCGAACCCACCACGGCGGCGAAAGCGAGCGAGATGGCGAGGAGAACGGTGCGCTGCATGATCATTCTCCCCTCAGGCCACGCTGACGCGGACGGTTTCGACGACGTTGCGCAAATAACCCGCCGGGTTCCAGCGCGGCGTGTCCGGCTGGGTCTCGCCGCCATTGCCGGTGGCGCGGACCTTGAGCTCGTACGAGCCGGCCGCGAGCTTCACCGGCAGCTTCCATTCGCGGAACGCGTATTTGCCGAGGTCCTTGCCGAGCCTGGCGTTCGTCCAGATCTTGCCGCCGTCGGTGGAGACCGCGACGTCCTTGATGCCCTTGCCGCCGTCGAAGGCGATGCCGCGCAGTGTCGTGGCTCCAGCCTTCAGCCTGGCGCCGTCAGGCACGCTGGTGATGAAGGAGCGGATGGTGAAGCGGTTGATCGGGATGGTCGCCTTCGGCGCGGTGCCGGGCTCGATCGCGTTGTTCGGGGTATCAGGAATGCGATAGGCCGACTTCATCCAGAAGCCGTCATAGACATTGTCGATGACGGTGATCTCGTTGAGGTGCTTGACCCAGTAGGTGCCGTAATAGCCGGGCACGATCAGGCGCAGCGGGAAGCCGTTGAGGAACGGCAGGTCCTCGCCGTTCATGCCATAGGCCAGCATCACCTCGCCGTCGCTGGCGTGATCGATGTCGAGCGCCTTGATGAAGTCAGGCGTCTTGTCGCTGACCGGACCGTCCATGCCGTTGAACGTGACCTGCCTGGCGCCGCTCTGCACCCCCGCCATATCGAGCACGGTCTTCAGCGGCACGCCGCGCCAGCGCGCGCAGCCCATGGCGCCGTTGGCGAGCTGACCGCCGGCGACACGCGGCTCGAAGAAGCCGCGGCTGTTGCCTGAGCATTGATTGACGGCGACGGTCTCGGTCGCCTTCATCTTGCGGATGTCCTTGAGCGACAGCTTGAGCGGCTTGTCGACCTTGCCCTTGACCTCGAGCGTGAACTTGTCGGGGTCGAGATTGTAGGGCAGGTCGGACAGGTGATAGCGCACGAAGAACGCGTTGTTCGGCGTGATCGGGCCGTCGTTGAACACCGCGAACGGCGTCTCGAGCTGCGGCGGCCGGCTGGTCAGGCCGATCATCGGCCGCTTCTGCGGATATTTCACCAGCGGCCGTTCGCCATTGGCGAAGGGCAGGGTGACGGTGTCGAGTGCCAGCGCTTTGGTGGAGTTCAGTGTGGCCGCCATGGCGGCAAGCCCCGCTCCTTTGAGCAGGTCGCGTCGATCGAACATCTGGTCCCCTCCCGGAGCTTTTCGTTGGATCGCGGTCATCACCGCGATCCCGCGTTCATCTGTCGCAACGATGCCGATGAAGTCAATTCGTGCTTTCGCAGCAGGCCCATGCCGCTGCATTGCAGCAAGCCGGTGTTACGGGGAGAGGCGAAGAATCAGGCCGCGACGCGCGCGCTGCCCTCAACCAGCGCCGACAGCTCCCTGGCATCCGCAACCACGCGCACGGCCATCGGCTCGTCGCGGCCGCGGATCGCGACCTCCTGCTGCGGCAGCGCGTCGTCGGCAAGGCCGGCGGTGCGGCGGACCTCTTCCGAGACGATTGCTTCACAGGCCAGCGTCTTGGTCATGTCCTGGAGGCGGGCGGCGACGTTGACGGCGTCGCCCAGCGCCGTGAACACGATGTGATCGCGATAGCCGATGTCGCCGATGATGACCTCGCCGCCGTGAATGCCGATGCCGAAGCGGATCGGCTGGCGCAGATCGTGGCTCAGCAGCTCGTTGAGCTCGTCGATATGCGTGGCGATGCCTGCGGCCGCTTTCAGCGCCTGCCGGCAGGCCGCTTGCGGATCGGCCGACAGCCCGAACAGCGCCAGCATGCCGTCGCCGACGAACTGGTTCGGCTGGCCGCCGTTCTCGACCACGGCCTGCG
>NZ_JBFUES010000440.1:0-5980 GCF_056403875.1 Bradyrhizobium sp. P2_E8 | reverse complement strand
GAACTGCACCTGGTAGGGCGAGAGGCGGAAGGGCTTTTTTGTCATGGGCGCAATATGGTCGGGATGACGGGAGGGGGCAACAGGGGCGACCCAACTTTTCTGTCCATCGCTCGCAAGCCGTTAGACTGGCAGTGCTGTCAGGACATTTGGCTCGCGCGCCATCTTTGTGGCTCAACCGATCCAATCGGCACGCACCATTCCCTACCGCCTGAAGAACGACGACAACGTCGATCCCGCCGACGCCGTCTCCGGCTTGGCCGGCGTTGCCGGCGGCTGTGCGGCAGGTGCAGGCGCGGGCTCCTCGCGCTTTGATGAGCGCTTCGAGGAATAGCTGCGGCGGCGCTTGTCCGGCTTGGCGGTGGGGGCGGGCGCAGGTGCAGTCTCGGCTTGCGGCGCGGCGTCCGGGTTCTTCTCGGCGTTCTTTTCCTGAACCCTGTCCTGGGACTTTTCTTGTCCCTTCTCCGACCCTCCGCGCATCGACAGCCGCTGGCCGTCGAACACGGTGGTCTCGCAGTGACGGTCGTTCTCGGCGAGGCCCGCGCAGAGCTTTGCGGCGGCGGCGGCGTTGATCAGCGGGCCGGCACCCAGGCGGAGCTGCATGCCAAGGCCGGTGGTGCCTTCCTTGATCATGATGATCGGCCGCAGCGCTGCGATCTCGGGATTGGATTTGGTCACGCCGCGCCAGAGCGCGCGCAGGCCGTCGATCGAGTTGGCGCCGCCGAGATCGATCGCGAAGCGCGTCTGCTGAACCGCGATCGCGGGAGCCTCGCTTTCGGTTGCCTCCGAAGGCTTGGCCGATGCGGCTGCGACTTCGGTCGGGGCGGGCGCCGGCTCGGTCTTCTTCTCGGCGGTCTTCTCGGTTGTCTTCTCAGCCGTCTCGGGTTGAACCAGTTTCGACGCGGCGGGATCAGGCGGCGCCATGATCGACTTGGAGGGCACCAGCGGAAGCATCGGCAGCGCCGATGTCGTCGCCGGCGACTGCTGCACGAGGGAGGCCGCGGCCGCGCTCTGCGACGGCGGGCTCGACGGCTCCTTTGCGGCGTCCTTCGCAGTGTCCTTTGTCGGCTCCTTCGCCTGGTCCTTGGCGGCTGCCGCGCGCGGCTTGTCGCTGGATGGCACCGGCATCGAGGCGACCGGCGCGACGCTGGGCGCCGCAGGCGGTGCGTCAGGCGCCGGCGTGTCCTGCGGCTTTGCGCTCTGCCTGGCGATGGCGCCAGTGACGGAATCGAGCCCTTGCTCCAGCACGGTGACGCGCGAATAGAGCCGGTCGCGATCGGCATTCAGCGTCTCGACGGCGGCGGCGAGGCGGCGGGCCTCGTTCTGGCTTTCCCTGGTCAGCAACTGAAGCCGGTCGGCCTGGCGCGCGAGATCGGCGGACGCAACCTGGTCGCGCCGCCAGCCGAGCTGAGCCTGGTTGGCCATCACCGCGATGACGACGGCGCCGACGGCCGCAACGCCCCAGGAGCCCAGCCGCCACATCATGCCGCGGTCGAACGTGCTTTCCTCGGCCAAAAGTCCAGAGAACAGCCCGCCAGTCTCCTTGGTGCCGAAGGCATCCGCCAGTGGGTCGGAATCCTTTGCCATGAACGTTAAGTGCCCAGCCCTGTCCGGCTTCCCCGAATCAATCAGGGAACATTAACAGGAAAAGCACCTCGCACTTGAATTCCGGGCGTTTGCGGGGGTAGCAAGGCAGGCAACATGAGGGCGGCCTGCCGCCTGCCGCGCCAGTTGATTCGGCCGTATCTGACAGGATTGCGATGACCGCCCGCTCCAGCCTCACGATCGTGCTCGCCGCTGGCGAAGGCACGCGCATGCGCTCACGCCTGCCGAAAGTGCTGCATCCCGTCGCCCACCAGACGCTGCTCGCCCATGTGCTCGCCGCCGCCCCCAAGGGAACCGGCACCGCGCTCGCCGTCGTGGTTGGCCCGGATCATCAGGCGGTGGCCGATGAGGCGAGGCGCATCCGCCCCGATGCGCTCACCTTCGTGCAAGCCGAACGGCTCGGCACCGCGCATGCGGTGCTGGCAGCGCGCGAGGCGATCGCGCGCGGCGTGGACGATCTGCTGATCGCCTTCGGCGACACGCCGCTGATCTCGGCCGAGACCTTCGCGCGGCTGCGCGCGCCGCTGGCCAACGGCGCCGCGATCGCCGCGCTCGGCTTCCGCGCCGCCGACCCCACCGGCTATGGCCGCTTCATCGTCGAGGGCGACCGCCTGGTCGCGATCCGCGAGCAGGCCGATGCCAGCGCGGACGAGCGCAAGATCGATCTGTGCAATGCCGGCGTGATGGCGATCGACGGACGCCGCGCGCTCGCGATCCTCGACAAAATCGGCAATGCGAATTCCAAGGGCGAATATTATCTGACGGATGCGGTCGAGATCGTCCGCGAACAGGGATGGGAGTCCGTGGTGATCGAGACCAGCGAGGACGAGGTGCGCGGCATCAACACCAAGGCGCAGCTCGCGGAAGCCGAAGGCGTGATGCAGGCGCGGCTGCGCAAGACGGCGATGGAAGCCGGCGTGACACTGATCGCGCCCGAGACGGTTTATCTGTCCGCCGACACCGTGTTCGGCAAGGACGTCACCATCGAGCCGTTCGTGGTGATCGGCCCCGGCGTCTCGATCGCCGACGGCACGGTGATCCATTCCTTCTCGCACATCGTCGAGACCACGCTCGGCAGGAACGTCTCGATCGGACCCTATGCGCGGCTGCGCCCCGGTACCTCGCTCGGCGACGGTGCGCGGATCGGCAATTTCGTGGAGACCAAGGCGGCGACGCTGGAGGCCGGCGTCAAGGTCAACCATCTCTCCTACATTGGCGATGCCACCGTCGGCGCCAATTCCAACATCGGCGCCGGCACCATCACCTGCAACTACGACGGCTTCAAGAAGCACAAGACGGTGATCGGGCAGGGCGCCTTCGTCGGCACCAACTCCTCGCTGGTGGCACCGGTGAAAATCGGCAACGGCGCCTATATCGGCTCCGGCTCGGTGATCACGCGCGACGTGCCCGACGATGCGATGGCGCTCGAGCGCAACCAGCAGACCATCAGGGAAGGCGGCGCGGCGCGCTATCGCGAGATGAAGATGCGCGGCAAGAAGCCGGAGAAGTGAGCGGCCGAGTGCCGATCCCCGATCGGTGTTGTTAGGGCTGCGCTCATGGACGACGACTTCATCGACGAAACGATCTCATTCCTCGTCAAGCGCGTCATCATGCCACCGGGACGATGGGTACTGGAACAGGTCGGYGAGCCTCGCCCAGCCGAGGTCGCATCGCTGGTCACCGGACTGGCGTTCTGGGCGTTCGTCGTTTTCCTCGTGTTTGCCCTGGTGCTGAGGTGGTGAGGCGCGTCGCTATTCGTCGTCGGCGAATTCGGAGAAGATGGCGCGGGTCAGGCGCCAGCCGCGYGGCTTGGCGCGCTTGACCGGTTCGCCTTCCGGATGCTTGACGAAGACGGGCTTGCTTTCCTTGCCGCGCTGGGGCGGCGGCCAATGCGCAAGGTGCGTGCCCGAGGTCTCGCTGGCACGCAGATATTTCGACGAGAGACCCTTGCGGTCGGACGAGCCTTTCATGGCCTTGTTCTCCAGAACGGGAATCGTTGGCCAAATATGTTGACGCGGAGTTAATATGCAGGGTTAAGGCCCGCGAATCCTAGGTCTGAGGCCGCAGGCGTTCGCCGCGCGATGCTGTCGTAATCCGCGCGAATTCGGCCACGGGCCGRAACTCACAAAGTGCAGCACCTGTTGCTGGCGTTGCGCGCGCTATCTCACCATTCCGGCTAAGATGGTCGCGACCTTCTGGTTCCCCGCGGCGTTCAAGTGAACGCCGTCGGGAGCCTTCATTCCGGGTTGTCCTCGTACCGAGAGGTAGATCCCCATCGCATCGACGATCTTGATGCCCCGCGCCCTTAGCTGGCTCTTGATGGCAGCGAGATTTGCCGCAGACTGTGCTGCACTCATATTACGCCGTTGATCATTGAACGCGTTGTCAGCCAAGATAACGATCTTGGTTCCCGGCGGGACGGCGCTCGGTACCCGTGCAAGCGTTAAATCGGTGGTTTCAGCGTAGACTCCGGCGTTTATAATGTGGCTCTGCGAGCCCCTTGCACGCAACAAACCCTCTAATACGGCCGGCCACATTTCAGACTCGGCCACAACACCACGAACTGCGCTGTGGCCAAGCGCCACGATCTGCGCTGATGCAAAATTTGTTGAAATAAGAACGATGCCGGCGACCGCCAGCAAAAACAGCCGAGCCTTCGAGTTCATGTAGTCTCGCCTCCTTAACTGATCGATATAGACAACGCGGTTTCGATCGCCTCGCCGATCGCAAAATCCTGACGACCTATTCCGCAGCTAAGTAAGAAGGTTACCTTACCGACTGGCACCGCCAATGCTAGGGACGATGATGGCCATCGCGCAGTCTACATTGCCGCAGTCGGGGTCATCTGCTGACATCRCCGGCCGCGTGCGGATGGCCGTGCACGGTGGTCCAGCCGCAGCGCGCGGGTCAGTCATCGCGCGCCCAATGGCCCGCCGGATCGCGCGGGAATGGTCGAAAATGAGCTATACGGTACCGCGCGCGGCCGGCGGGCAGCGTCGGACGTCAGTGCGGCCGGACAAAGTGGGTTTGGGAAAAATTTACTGCTATACCCCGGAAGAGGCTGGGAAGCGTTTGATCGTATTGCACTGTAGCAACTCGCAATAATTATTGAGTATCTGGTTCCTTAGGAACTTCGCTAAAGACTGAGCGCGTCGTTTTGGCGATTTTTCGACGATTTGGGGGATATTGATCCGCATGTGCGGGATTGTCGGCATTCTCGGGCGCGAGCCGGTTGCAGAGCAATTGGTGGATTCGCTCAAACGTCTTGAATATCGCGGCTACGATTCCGCGGGCGTCGCCACGCTCGAGGGCAAGCATCTCGAGCGCCGCCGCGCCGAGGGCAAGCTGAAGAATCTGGAGAAGCGGCTGGAGGCCGAGCCGCTCAAGGGCACGACCGGCATCGGTCACACCCGCTGGGCCACCCACGGCAAGCCGACCGTCAACAACGCCCATCCGCACGCGACCGAGCGCGTCGCCGTGGTCCACAACGGCATCATCGAGAATTTCCGCGAGCTGCGCGAGGAGCTCGAGAAGAAGGGCACGGTGTTCCACACCGAGACCGACACCGAGATCGTGCTGCATCTCGTCGACGACCTGCTCACGCGCGGCAACAAGCCGGTCGAGGCGGTGAAGCTGGCGCTGACGCGGCTGCGCGGCGCCTTCGCGCTCGGCTTCATCTTCGCCGGCGATGACGATCTGATGATCGGCGCGCGCAACGGCCCGCCGCTCGCGATCGGCTATGGCGACGGCGAGATGTATCTCGGCTCCGACGCCATCGCGCTCGGCCCGTTCACCGACACGATCAGCTATCTCGAGGACGGCGACTGGGTGGTGCTGACGCGCAAGAGCGCCACGATCTTCGACAAGGACGGCCATGCCGTCCAGCGCGACAAGATCAAGCACGCCGCAGCGACTTCGCTGGTCGACAAGGCCAATTACCGCCACTTCATGGCCAAGGAGATCCACGAGCAGCCGGAAGTGGTCGGCCACACGCTGGCTCGCTATGTCGACATGGCGACCGAACGCGTCGCGCTGCCGGTCAAGCTGCCGTTCGACTTCAAGAACATCCAGCGCATCAACATCACCGCCTGCGGCACCGCGAGCTATGCCGGCTTCGTCGCCAAATACTGGTTCGAGCGTTTCGCGCGCGTGCCGGTCGAGGTCGATGTCGCCWCCGAATTCCGCTACCGCGAGGCGCCCTTGCGCAAGGGCGATCTCGCCATCTTCATCTCGCAATCGGGCGAGACCGCCGACACGCTGGCGGCGTTGCGCTATGCCAAGGCCGAGGGTGTGCACACGGTGGCCGTGGTCAACGTGCCGACCTCGACGATCGCGCGCGAGAGCGAGACCGTGCTGCCGACGCTGGCCGGTCCCGAGA
>NZ_JBFUES010000439.1:0-5984 GCF_056403875.1 Bradyrhizobium sp. P2_E8 | reverse complement strand
GCAATGAGAGCGGCCCAGGGATCGGTCGCAATCACCTCGTCGCCGAACAGAACGAGAGACAGCAGTCCCGAAGTGTGCCGCCGAAACGCGCTGTCGAGAATTCCGTGGGTCTTGCCAACACCAGCTTCGCCGCGGAGCAGCATGCCGGCAGCGGCTGGCAACTGCCCGTCTGGACGAACAGCCAGAATTTCGACCTCGCGAAGGACGGCAAGGAAGTCCCGCAGTTGATCGAGCGACGCCATCGGAAAGGCGACCATGTATTCCGCCTGGTATTGGCGAAATCCTGGACTGTCAGCATTCTCGCCGTGTATGGCGATCAGGCCCGCCTTGATCTTTGGCTCCAAGGCGGTGGCGCCCGCCAAGGACAGCTCGACGGCTTGCCGGAACCCAGGGCTACCAAGACGTTCGGGGTTCTCTGCTGCATCGGTCAGAATTTGCTGCAGCGGCAGGGCCGCCTGTGCAACCGCCCTTGCCTCGGGCGCCAGTTCTTCGGGTGAACTGCCCAATGGCTCTATCGTGCTCTCCGCAGTACGACGCCACCTGTCGAACTTCTCGACGAAATCCGCTGCGAGCTGCTCGATCTTCTGGATCCAGACCTGCGAACGTCCAAATGCTTGCAATGCCTCATCCAGCGGTGTCGCCACCGATAGCTGCGGGCTGTAGCGCGGGCCGGCCTGCGCACGTGCGTCCGTCAGCCGGTCGACGAACCAGGCGGAGGTAAGGGCTTCCCGGTCGAACCAATAGCGCGCAAGGCCGCCGGTCGTGTCTGTCACGGCCAGGCGCCCTAGCAGCTCGCTTTCACCCCAGACATCGAATTGAACAGTCCGCCCCGCAGCGGACAGCTCCGCCTGCCATTCGGTAATCCAGGCCGCAAGCTTCTCGTGCTGACCCTTCTTGGGCTTGCCGGCCTTGGAACCGGTCGCGGCCGTCAGATTGAACGGCAGGCAAATGGTGTACCGCACAAGTCTAGGGTAGTTCGCCGTGGCCTGCCGCACGGATTCTGTCAGCTGTTCCTTTTGCTTTGCGCCAAGCGTTGAGAAGAACTTGGCTTGAAGTCCCCAGACTTCATGAGCAGGTAACGTCCAAATCGCCTCGACGCCGCCGTCCCCACCGTCGCCGCGAACGCGGCGGTACCGGCTGTTAGCCGCGGAGACTTCGGGCGCGCGCCGAAACAGCTGGCAGCAGAACTCCTCAAAGGCGCCGCGAACGCCCGTAGCATCCAAACGGAGGTTAGCCATTTGCGGCATCGCGTCAGGCATCGACTGTCCCGGGGTTAGACCTAACAGGCCGCAGGGTTAACTTCCTACGCGGAAGCTTCTCTCAACCACCTCTCAGTTTTCAGAGATCGCCTCATGCCGCCGAATCGCGAGGAGTGCTGAGTAATTTTCATCAGGTGGAAATGGTGCGGTAAAGAGACGCGAAGCTGTGACCTGTCGTTAAGCACGACTGTTTTTGGAACTAGACGACGTATCCTGTCGGTGCGGTAGCTATGTGGTAGCTAACAATCGGATCGTTCGAGCGGATACTGGGGTAACGCTTTGATTTTGCTGGTACAGTTGGGTGGGCTCGAACCACCGACCTCCTGTTCCACAGAACGAAGGTCAAGACCTTCAAACGCACCAGTTTCGCACCAGAAACAGCGCGAACGAAACGCCACGAACGTGATTGAACCCCGACGAAAACGCAGCAAAATCAACGAAGGCGATCGTTAGTCTGCCGCTCATAACGGTCCGGTTGCGGGTTCGATGTCCGCAGTCACCGAGGCAAGAATGATCAAGCTGCAACATTTTCCGCACCAGACGCATCGCTCAGGGWTCGGGTAGTCAACCGTAAAAGCGATGACACGCCACTGCTCGGGCCGCCCTCCTATTCGCACTCGAGGCTAGCCGAATGCCCGCACCCTTGCCGACGGGCTTTTCATGGTCGCTGTTGTCTGTCCCTGATCAGTCGACGGAGCGCGGAGGCGAAAAGTGACCGGGCGTTGTGGAGGGAAGCCGCCAAAAGCGGAATTGTGCAACTCGGGTTCGATTTGCAAATAACGGACTCTAGGAAAGCGCGATGTCGCCACGCTCTCCCCTCCCCGCCCGCTATCCTCCGACCGGCGCATGGCCCACGGTTATGCGTGCCGATATGGCAGCCGCATATCTTGATTATCGTGATACAGGTGAGCTGGCGCGCGGGGTGAGCCGGGGTGAGGCGCCTCCACCGATCGGCTATCACGGAATTGGACGCGCGAAAGAACCGATCTGGTCTAAGGCGGCCATTGACAATTTCCTCGAGCCAGATTCGGATAGTCCCGCAAAACAAGACTTGGCGTCACTCGTATGAAACCGCCTCGCACAGCATTGAAGCTTCCGCGCTATTGCCGGCGAAAGCCGTTGAAGAAGGGGCGATGGGCATACTTTTTTGAGCCACCGACGTGGGCCCGCGCACAGGGTTGCAAAATTGAAGCCGAAGCATTGGGGCAGGATTACGGGGCCGCCGTCGATCGTGCGGAGAACGTCCTCTTGCCGGCGTTCGATAGCTGGCGGTCTCGCGGCCTAACAGACATGGTGCCGGCAGCCGTGACGCCAGGATCGTTTGACTGGCTAGCGGGCGTGTTCAAGGCGCACCAGAAGTGGAAGGAGATCGATCACAAGACACAGCGTCTTTACGAGCAAGGCTTGTCATTATTCGCCAACCACCGGCTGAAGGATGGCACCCGAGCCGGCTCAAAGCAGATCTCAGATTTCACGAAAGGTTTCGTGGACGCGGTTTATGCGAAGTTGCTCGTCGTCGAGGATAAGGACGCAGATGGCAACGTCGTAATGCGAGAGCGCCGACGCTTCGCGAATGCCGCGATGGTCGCCTGCCGGCGGGCGTGGTTCGTCGGCCAGCGCGCAGACGAGAAGAGGGTTCCAGCCATCAATCCGTTCTCGCGCATGGGGTTGAAGGCACGCGCTCCCGGTCAGGCCGTGCGCGAGACGCCGACCGCGACGTGGGAAGATCTCGTTGCATTCCGAGCCGCCGCAAAGGACCTTGGATATCGGTCGGTGGCGACGGCCTCGCTTGTGACCTGGGAATGGCTGCAGCGGGAAGAGCACGTCTTCGGAGCCTTCGAGATCGCTCACTATCGACCCAAGGAGCGCCCGAACAGCGTCAAGATCGTGCATCCCAAGAACGGTGAGGAAGCGTGGTGGCCGCTGTTCGACGAGGCTGGCGAAGCCCTTTTCCCGGAGCTGATGGCCGAACTCGACGAAATCAAGAAGACGACAGTCTCAGGACTCGTTTTCCGGCGGGATCACGCCCACCGTAGATCTCGCACGCCGCTACCTTGGATCACCGATAAGAAGGATCTTCGCTATCTCCGGGATGTGGTGAAGGAGATCATCCGTTCCGCCGGGCTTCGAGAAGAACTCTCGTTCACCTCCTTCCGCCACGGCGGCTTCACTGAGGGAGCCGACAGCGATCTCACGGATGCTGAATTGCGCGCGGCCGGACGGCACCGGTCCGCGAGACAGCTCCCGACATATGCGAAGCGCACGCGCAAACAGCTCATTTCGGGCACGAAGAAGCGTCGCGAGGAGCGAACAAAAGCAGCCGGTTTGTCGGAATAGCCGCTGACCGCTTGTCGGAATGGCTACCCTGCGAAGTCGCCAAGCTATTGAAAAGCTTGGTGGGCGCACCAGGGCTCGAACCTGGGACCCGCTGATTAAGAGTCAGCTGCTCTACCAACTGAGCTATGCGCCCGAAAGGCGGTGAATGCCTTGCGAGGCCGGTCGTTTAGCAAAGCGATCCGGGTCTGGCAAGCGATGCGGCGAATGTTTTCCAAGGGTTCGTCGATAAGCCCTGAAATGCGAAAAGCCGCCGGATTCCAGCGGCTTCGCCAAGGCTAATCCCGGGAAAATCCGGGGTGGCTCAGAGCCGGCCCTCGCGATCCCGGTCCGGGCCGYCGTCACGGTCGAAACGGTCGCCATGGAAGTGGTCCATGCCGCGCTCCATCATGCGGTCGATGCCGCGTTCCATGAAATGGCGGTGCGGGCCGTCCTCGCCGCCGCCGAACGGGCCGCGGTGACGGGTCAGCGCGGCGAGGCGCCGCTTCTGGCCCTCGTCCAGGGTCTTGTAGAGGGGATCGGCGGCATCGGCGATCTTCTTCAGGGCCGCGGAGGAAGCCCCCATGTCCTCGGCCTGCTGGCGCAGGCGGGCGACCGGATCCTCCGGCTTGTCGGCGGCGCCGGGGGCGCCATTCATGCGCGCATTGGCGCGGTCGATGCGCAGCTTGGCRAACTCGCGCACGGCGGCCTCGACCGGCGGCCACAGCTTCTCCTGGTCGGCGTTGAGCTTCAGCCCGGCATGGACGGCGGCGATCCGTGCGTCGACGAAGGCGGCGCGGTCCTCGGGGTTCATGCGGACGTGGCGGAAGTGCTCCATCCACGGGCGATGAAATTGGGCATAGACCGCGCCCGAGCCGGCGATGCTGAGCACGGCGATGGCGGCGATGGTGAACTTCCTCATCCGAACCTCCTCTGGAAGGATGCCCTGAAGATGGGCGCCGCGCGCCTCGCGCGCAACTTACAACTTGGACAGGAAGGGCGTCCTGACGAAGATGTAACGCCCGATTTTACCTCCAGCCGCAACCGGAAATCATTCGCAACAAAAAGGGCTTCCGCGCCTGGCACGGAAGCCCCTTCATTCATACATTGGGTCAGTTGGTCGTGCTCTTCGATTCCTTCAGGAATTCGTCGATCAGCGGCTGGCCGACGCGGCTGGCGGCATCCTTGTAGACCGGCTCCATCGCCTTGCGCATCGCCTCGTCCTGCTCCGGCGTGAGCTTGATGATCTCGCTCTTGCCGCCCTTCTTGATCTCGGCCAGCGCGTCGTCGTTCTCCTTCTGCGACTGCGCGTTGTTGAAGTCGGTCGCCTCCTTCATCGCCTTCGACAGCTGCTCGCGAATGTCGGCCGGCAGATCGTCCCAGAACTTCTTGTTCACGATCACAACGTAGCCGATGTAGCCGTGGTTGGTCTCGGTGATGTACTTCTGCACCTCGTGCATCTTCTGGGTATAGATGTTCGACCAGGTGTTCTCCTGCCCGTCGACCACGCCGGTCTGCAGCGCCTGGTAGACTTCGCCGAACGCCATCACCTGCGGCAGCGAGCCGAGCGTCTTGAACTGGGCCTGCAGCACGCGCGAGGACTGGATGCGGAACTTGACGCCCTGGTAATCGGCTGGCGTCACCAGCTTCTTGTTGGCGCTCATCTGCTTGAAGCCGTTATCCCAATAGGCAAGGCCGGTGATGCCCTTGGAGTCCAAAAGCTTGAGCAGACGGAGGCCGAGCGGGCCTTCCGTCACTTTCCGCAGCGTCTTCAGGTCGGGAAGGATGTAGGGCAGATCGAACACCTCGAACTCGCGGATGCCGAGCGGGCCGAATTTCGAATTCGACGGCGCCAGCATCTGCACGCTGCCGAGCTGGAGCGCCTCGAGCTCTTCCTTGTCCTTGTAGAGCGTCGAGTTCGGATAGACCTCGACCTTGACCTTGCCGCCGGTGTACTTCTCGGCGAGCTCCTTGAATTTTTCCGACGCCTTGCCCTTCGGCGTGTCGGTGGCGACGACGTGGCTGAACTTGATGATAACAGGCGATTGGGCCGATGCCGGCCCGGTCAGCGCCAAAGCCGCTATCGATGCCGCAGCCCAAATGAGTTTCCGCATGCTTCCTCCAGTACGTTTTTGTGGGGCACGGACCGCCGGCCCCAAGCCTTAAATTCTTGGGAGGCAGCTTTATAGAGAAGCAGGCTGAGGCGCCATTGCCCCTTAGCAGGGGTCTCCTTGCAAAAATGCTGTATCCGGGCGGAAACGCCCGCGGCGGCGATCAACGAAAAACGCGGTGCCAAGGGCACCGCGTTTCCGCCGTTTCATCCGGAGCGTGAACGTTCAGCTCGCCGCGGCCGTCGTCACCGTGTCGCGCTGGCGCTTCATGACGATCTTGTTGAGCGCGCCGAGATAGGCC
>NZ_JBFUES010000438.1:0-6001 GCF_056403875.1 Bradyrhizobium sp. P2_E8 | reverse complement strand
GGCGGGAGCGGCGCGCCCGCATGGCCGGACGGGTGCCCGTGAACGTCCTGCCGCCGGGCATGCCGACGGCGAAGCAGCGCAAGGCGAAGCCCCGGAAGCCGCCGAAACCGGCTTACGTCAGGAAGCGGCCCCCCAAGCCGACCGCGGAGGAGAAGCGGGAGCGGGACGCGCGGATAACGGCCCATGTGCTCCGGGCGAGGGAGGAGCGTCTGAACCGGCTCGTCAAACCATCGGACTACCGGGACGCGAAGGACCCTCCCGTGGCCAAGGCCGTGACGCTCGAGCTCCGGCGCGCCGGCCGGCCGCTCATGCCCAAACGGCTGATCGACACCGGCAGGGTGCCGTTCGCGACGAACCGGCCGTACCGCGACCTTCCCGTCGCTCTGGCCGGCTCCCGAATCTTTCAAACCGAAAGCGGGTCTTGCTGGTTCGACTACGAACCGGCTCCCGCCAGACGCATCGCCGTGAAGCCTCCCGACACCATCACCATCTTCCGGCGCGAGTTCGCCGACCTGCTGTGGGAGCGGGCGCTCGCCGCCCTCCGGAAGGGCCCGATGCGGCGTGCGGCGATCTCAGCCTTGCTTCAACCGGAGATCGCTGACCTCAATCCAGATTGGCTGGCGCAGCGGCTGAAGCGCGAAGCCAAGGCGAAGACGATCCGGGCGCGTCCCGGAGGCTGGGCGCTGCCCGGCTAGGCCACGCCGTCGGCCGCGGGTCCGTTCCGCCCCCCGACCACCAGATGCAGAGCGTGCTCGCGGGTGCCCGGCGCCGCGACTGCGTTCGCGGCGGCCTTGTCGAGCTCCGCCTTCGCCAGCCGGGCGCGCGCGCTGCGGCGACGCAGATGCTTGTTGATGCTGGTCCCCTTGACGCCGAGGTACCTCTTGGTCGTCTCGATGTCGACGTGGCCGAGGAAGGCGCGTGCCGCCTCGATATCCGAGCCCTCCTCGTCGTAGACGCGCCGTCCGGCGGTCCGGCGCAGGTCGTGTACGACGAGATCGTCGATGTGGGCCGCATCGCACGCCTTGCGGAAGCGGTCGATGAGCAGCCGGGGGCTGACGGGAACGAGGTCGCCCGCGTGCCGGGTTTTGCCACTGAGGGTGTTGTCCTTCAGGAGCCGCAGCATGAAAACCCGGTCGTCGGAGGTCACGCCTACGCCCTCGGCCTCGTGCATCGCCAGGCGCCGGTAGAGGATCGCCATGGCTTCTTCCGTCAGATCGACGGTATGCCAGACGGGGTCGCGCAGGTTCGTCTTGAGCTTGAACGTCACTTCGCAGAGCGCCCAGTCGATCTGGCTCCAGGTGAGAGTGCAGAGCGCCTCCTCGCGCATTCCGGTTTCGAGGTCGAACAGGACCATGTCGGCGAGATCGCGATCCATCACCTTCTCCAGACGCCGCTGTTCTTCGAATTTCAGCTTGCGGTGGCGGACCCCCTCCTTCTCGCGGTCGCTGTCGCCGGGATGGCGGGGCTCGCGGCGGAGATTGAACGTCGTCTCCCGCTTGATCTCTGCGTGGTGGATGATGCGGGGGATGAGGTCGCTATAGTCGTTGATCCGCTTCGCCCCGTAGGCACCCGGGTCCTTGAGCGGACGACCCCGGTTGCCGATCCCGGGCGGCCGGATCCCGTCGCGCAGCCTGGTCCGGATGTCGATCCGGTCCTTCGAGGTGATCGTGCTGCACATGCGCTCGGGTCCGACCATCAGGACGATGCGCTCCATGTCGGCATCGAGCTGCTCGGACTTCTTGGTGTGTCTGCCGACGTCGTTCCAGTACAGTTCGGCGGCCTCGCTGAAGGTGAGATCGCCTTTCAGCAAGACCGGCGGGCGTGCGGCGCGCGCGGCCAGCACCTCGGCCCGGTGCTCGCGGGCGATCTTCTCGGCCGCGCGCCGGTTCCGCGTGTACGTGTTCTTCGAATGCGTCTTGCCGTCGACGTCGAAGCAGGTCCACCAGAACGGGCTTTTGGTCGGCTTGTACACCCAGGACGGCCGCTTCCGGGCCTGCCCGGACCTCTTCGCCCCACCGGCCTTGGCTTCCTTCTGCTCTCTCGTCGTCATGGACACCTCTCGCATGCCTTTCCGTGCCGCAGGGGGCTCCTAAGCCTTGCCCGACCGCCGCGCCGCCTTCCGCCTTGCCCTGCCTTCCAGAAAATCGCTGCCTTCGAGCCGGCGGGTCCTGACGATCTGTTCGGCCCGCCCGGACCCGGGTTCCACCTTCCGGAATGCGCTCTCGTAGAAGGCGAGCACATCCTCCAAGGCGAACTCCCGTCTCACCCTGAGGCGGCCCAAACCGGTCGCGCGGAACCCGATATTACCCGACCTCACGTGGCGACGCAACGATTTCAGATTTATATTCAATAGCTTAGCCGTGGAGGCAAAATCGAGGGTCGCGCGACCCTCGAATCCACGCCTGATAACGTCGGCGAGCGAACCTTCGAATCCTTGAGATTTCATCGGTTCCTCCTGCGGCTGAAATCAGATCGAATCCTTRGTGACGGGGATGCCCGCGGGGCCTCCGGCACGCTGCGCCTTGGCTCGCCTATTCGAGTCCTTGGGGACGGCGCCGGCGCGCCCGCCAATAGGGGGCTGTGCGCCTCGGATCAGGAGCGATCGGAGTAGCGGTCGTAGGCGTCGAGACGGCGCGCTTCGACTTCAAGATCGTCCCGCCGGTAGATCTCGCGGCGGAGGAAGTCGCGCTCCGCCTCGAGGGCTCCGTCAGACACGTCGACGAACCACGCCCGCGGCCGGCCTTGCTCCCCCGGGTCCCAGCGGTAACCCCGGCGCTTCAAGGACTCGCGCAGTTCGAACGGTGCGCCGAGAGCGTGGACGCGCCAGCGGGGAGCCCGAGCGGATTCCAGGAGGACCGCGAGCGCGGACCGGCCGCTGCGCGGCAGCCGACGGGACAAAAGCTCGATGCCGGCGAGGCAATCGTCGACGGCGCGGTGGCCGCTATGGAAGAAGCCGCAGGCGGCGGCGAGATGCGCGAGCTTCGTTCCCTCGACGAAGCCTTCCTCCCGCCACGGGATCTCCGTCCAGGAGCACGCCCACGGCAGCCTCGCGAATGCAGGACAGAACCTCTCGGCGAAGCGCCGGTCGAAGGAACTGTGGTGGGCGACCACCAGCGCCACCGCGCCGCCCAGGAACGCCTCGATCTCGGCAGGATCGATCGCGGTGCCCGCCACCATGGCGTCGGTGATCCCGGTCAGGTCGGAGACTTCAGGCGGGATCGGACGCGCGGGATCGCGGAAGCGGGCGAAGGATTCGTGGACCGCGAAGATGCGGCCGTCGTCGGCGTAGTCGAACGGGACGATGGCCATCTCGACGATCTCGTCGCGCATTGGGTTCAGCCCGGTGGTTTCGAGGTCGAGGAAGACGGCGCGGCGGGTCGGGGTCCCGTCGGGGACGTGATAGGCGGTGCGCGGCTCGAGGCGGCGGAGCACCCGGTACCCCCCGTCAGCTTCCAGCAGCGCCGCTATCCGCTCCAACCCGCACGCTTCCATCACCACCGCTCCTCCGCTGATTATTCCTCGCTCCCCCAGTGCGGCACGGGTCGCTACGGCAGCCAAACCGCACGCGAAGGATCGCGCGGCGCCCAGCCGCCGGTCGTGTGCGCGCCCGCCAACACCTTCGCGGCGATCGAGGCCGAAGCGAACGAGATCGCCACGGCGAGCCTGCGGCGGTCTCGGACGCCGGGGATCGTCGACAGCACGCCGGCGGCGAACAGTTCGTCGCGGCGCGAGCGCGTGAGGGTGCAGACGCTGTCGTTCGTAGTCGTGCGGACTTCCGATCCCGAACTCACGACGAACTTGTCGCCCGCCCAATAGCCGCGCGCCCACAGGCCGCCGTACCTCAATTCGTATTCCTCCGAGCCGGCCGGCACCGTGGCGACGCCGATCGCCATCGGGCCGGAATCGGCAGCATCGGCGTTCGCCTCCGGGACGGCCTCTTCGGGCTGCGACGGCACGGAAGGCTGCCCGACCTGGTGGAAGATCCGGCAACCGGCATCGTGCAGAAGCCTGATCGCATCTGCGACGATCCGGTCGTGTGTGACGCGCTCGGCGTCGGTCAAGTCCGGCGACGGCGGGTTCGCGCCCTTCCAGACCGTGACCGCGCCGACCTCTAGGGCGCGGCGGGTCAGACGGTACTGCAGGTCCACGCCGAGCAGCTTGTCGAACGCCGAGCCCTCGCAGCCGCACACCACGAACGCATCGCGCGCGAAACTTTTGGCGGGATCTGCAGCGTGCTCGGACAGACGGCGGGACGGCCTGCGGCTCTCGCCGAAATAGGCGATACCGAAGTCGGTCATCACGTACGCGCCCGGCGTCGACAGCAGTCCCGCGGCCGCGACGCGGGGCAAATCCGTCATCGGGAACGCGTGCACCACGGCGCGCGTAGCGCGATCAGAAACGAGGCGGTAGCCGGAGATGCCACCATACGGGCGGTGGACGAGCGTGGTGGAAGGGCGGTCGTGCGGGGTGTCCGTGGTCATTGTGCGCTCCGTCGTTCGAGGAAGGTTTCGGCCGGTTCTGTCGCTCGCGTCGAGGCCCGCCCGCGCGGTCGGATCATTCCGAGGTGCGGCCGGAAGCGCGATTCTCCGCGAACAGGCGGCGGATCTCTTCGCCCCCAAGATGCCGCCGGTCGGCCAACACGCGCGCGACGGCGTCCAGCGCCCGCCGTTCCAGACGGAGGATCTTGACCGCACGGTCGTGAAGCCGCACGAGGTCGGCCTCGACCGTCGCCCGCAGCCGTGCGTCGACGCGCAGCATGTCGGCGGCCGCCTTTTCGTCGCCTAGGTAGACGAGACCGCTTCCCAGCCCCTCAGAGTAATGCAGCGCGGCGATCGCGCGGGAGGCCATTGCGAGGTCGCTGGTCCTGTCGCCGCCGCTGTTGGCCGAACAATCGCCGTCGAACAGCACCGCCTCGGCGGCGCGGCCGCCGAGCTGCGCGGTCACACGGTTTTCGATAATTGCACGCGTCTCGACGCCGTCGCGCCGCCGCATGACCGTGCGGCCGAACGCGTCGGCGGTCCCGACCACATCGGCGGCCACGACCTCGTCCACCGCGAGCGCGAGCCCGACCACCACGTGGCCGGCCTCGTGTCCGCAGACGCGCCGGAGCGTCGCCGGGTCGATGTCGGCCCGCGGCGCCAGCGCCTCGACCAGGTCGTCGTAGACGAGGGAACGGCCGGACTGCCTGGCCGCGCGCCGCGCCTCCCTGACGGCAGCCGCGATTTCGGCCGGGCTTCGACCGAGACCGAGTTGGCCGATGCAGGAGAGATCGGCGTTGGCGAGTTCGCCGTCGAGGTGGTGGCGCGCGATGGAGGTCAGCCCCTCCGGGCCGGGCGCGAGGAAGCGGATGGTGCGGCCGAGCCTGCCCGGCCGGATCAGTGCGGGGTCGATGCGATGCTCGTAATTTGTAGCCGCCCAGACGCACACGCCGGCGCGTTCGCGGGAAACCGCTGAATCCAGGAGCGTCAAGAACTCTGTTACGACGGGGGTCCACCACGAAGAGCTGCGCCCATCAAGAGATGCACGCATAGGTAACGCATCGATTTCGTCCCATAGCAGGGCGCACGGCGCACTCGCCTCGGCGCGCGCGAAGGTTTCCCTTATCGCCTTGATGACGGAATCGAGATACCCGGCTGACGACGCGAAGGTCTCGGCGATGGAGCTGGCGATCAGCGGGATGCCGAGGTGCGACGCCAAAACGCGGGCGAAGAAAGTCTTCCCGAGACCGGACTCGCCGACGAACAGCGCATTCGCCCCGGCGCCCCCGACGTCGTGCCACGCGAGCCGCCCGGCCTGCCATTCGGAAAAATCGAACCCMAGCGAAAGTCCCCATGCGCGAGCCGGTCCGTATTCGATGGCATCGACCAGGCGCGGCAGACGGTCGTCGCGGGGCGTAGACATGCGCCGTCCCGCCAGCCGCAGCCGCTCGACGATCTCCGATGCGCTCGAGCCCGCGCGGAAGGCCGAGACCAAATCGTGAAAGTCGAGCGAGCCGAGTCCT
>NZ_JBFUES010000437.1:0-6007 GCF_056403875.1 Bradyrhizobium sp. P2_E8 | reverse complement strand
GATCAGTTCTGCGCGGTCGTAGTTCCAGCCAATCGCGTCGGCTGCGGCATGGACGGAATCGGATGCGAGCTGTTTCAGTTGGAAGACGGTCATGGCAATCCACAAAGCGAGTCAATCTCTCGTTGTATTGGTCTTTCGGGATCGGCGCGTCGTTCAATCGACTGATTTAACGACAAAGGCGGTGGAAGTATGAAGCTTGATTTTCCCCACGCAATTGCCACCTTTGTGAACAGCTTCACGTTTCCGCCCGCCGAGATCCCCTAACGTTCACATGGCATTCAGTTTTCAGGATATGGTCGAAGAGGCGCGCCTGTCGGCCCGGGCGCTGATCGACTATGGCGAGCACTTCTTCAATCCGACGGTAAGGCTCGGGGTCACCGGCCTGTCGCGAGCCGGCAAGACGGTGTTCATCACCGCGCTGATCCATGGGCTGACGCGCGGCGGCCGGTTTCCGGTGTTCGAAGCCTATGCCTCGGGCCGGATCGCTCGGGCGCATCTCGCGCCACAGCCCGACGATGCCGTGCCGCGCTTTGCCTATGAGACTCATCTGCGCGCGCTGGTCGAGGAACGGCACTGGCCGACCTCGACCGTCGACATCAGCGAGTTGCGCCTCGTCATCGACTATCAGCGCCACAACGGCGCCGACCGCACCCTGACGCTCGACATCGTCGACTATCCCGGCGAGTGGCTGCTCGACCTGCCGCTGCTGCAAAAGAGCTACGAGCAATGGTCGGCGGAGAGTCTTGCGCTGTCGCGCGAGGCGCCGCGCGCGCATCTTGCCGCCGACTGGCACGCCCATCTCGGCGCGCTCAAGCCCGAGGCGCGCGAGGACGAGCAGGCCACGCTGACAGCGGCAAAGCTCTTCACCGATTACTTGCGCGCGTGCCGCGACGAGCGCTTTGCCATGAGCCTGCTGCCGCCCGGCCGCTTCCTGATGCCCGGCAATCTCGCAGGCTCCCCGGCGCTGACCTTCGCGCCGCTCGACGTGCCCGTCGGCGGCCGGGCGCCGGACGGCTCGCTGTGGGCGATGATGGTGCGCCGCTTCGAAGCCTACAAGGACGTCGTGGTGCGGCCGTTCTTCCGCGATCACTTTGCGCGCCTCGATCGCCAGATCGTGCTGGCCGATGCGCTCGCCGCGTTCAACTCCGGACCCGAGGCGCTGCACGATCTCGAAGCCGCGCTCGCCGGCATTCTCGATTGCTTCAACATCGGCCGCAGCACCTTGCTCTCCAGCCTGTTCCGGCCGCGCATCGACCGCATCCTGTTTGCGGCGACCAAGGCGGACCATCTGCATCATTCCAGTCACGACCGTCTCGAGGCCGTGCTGCGCCGCGCCGTGACGCAGGCGGTGGCACGCGCGGAAAATACCGGCGCGGCGATCGACGTGGTGGCGCTTGCCGCGGTGCGCGCCACCCGCGAGGCGCAGGTCGCGCATGGCCGCGACAAATTGCCGTCGATCCTGGGAACGCCCGCCGCAGGCGAAAGCGCCGGCGGCGAGTTCTTCGACGGCAACACGGAGGTTGCGACCTTTCCCGGCGACCTGCCCCTGGATCCCGAGCCGCTGTTCAACGGAACGGATGCGTTCCGCGGCCTCGCGACCGGGGCCGCCGAGAAAAGCGACTTCCGCTTCCTGCGCTTCCGCCCGCCAAAGCTCGAACGCGAAGGGACGGACGAGCCGACGCTGCCACACATCCGCCTCGACCGTGCCCTGCAGTTCCTGATCGGAGACAAGCTCTCATGAACGAGCGATCCCCGCCGCGGCGGCCGGCGACGTTCCGCCTCGACGATCCCGGCGTCGTCGTCACCGAGGCCGACGAGACGGCGCGGCTCGGTCGGGCCACCATCCAGATCACGCCGGAGCACGATCCAGCGACATTGCCCGTGCCGATCGCGCCGGCGCTTCCGGCGCGGCGCGGCCTTCCCTGGGGCGCGCTGTTCTGGTCCGGCCTTGCCGGGCTGACGCTGCTCGGCGTCGGGCTCGGCGTGGTTCATCTGATCGAGGATTTGTTTGCACGCAGCGAAAGCCTCGGCTTCGTCGGGCTCGCCTTCGCGTTCGTCACCGCGCTTGCGCTCGCGGTGGTGATCGGACGCGAGGCGTATGGATTGGCGCGCCTCGCGACCATCGAAAAGCTGCATCAGCGCGCAGCCGCCGTCCTTGCCAGTGACGACCGCAAGGAGAGCCGCGTCATCGTGCAGGATCTCCTGAAGATCGCGCACCAGAATCCGCAGCTCGCCCGCGCCCGCGCCACGCTGGAGAGCCACACCGGCGAGATCATCGACGGCGCCGACATGATCCGCCTCGCCGAGCGCGAATTGATGTCGCCGCTGGATGTGGAGGCGCGACGGCTGGTGTCGTCAGCCGCGCAAAAGGTCTCGATTGTCACGGCGGTTTCGCCCCGCGCGGCGATCGACGTGATGTTCGTGTTCGTCGCCGCGCTGCGTCTGATCCGCCAGCTCGCCTATCTCTATGGCGGCYGACCCGGCACGCTCGGCATGATCCGCCTGCTCCGCCACGTCATCGCCCATCTCGCCATCACCGGCGGCATGGCCGCGAGCGACAGCCTGGTGCAGCAGATGCTGGGCCACGGGATTGCAGCGAAGCTGTCGCAGCGGCTGGGCGAAGGCGTGCTCAACGGATTGCTGACGGCGCGACTCGGATTGGCCGCGATCGAGGTGACGCGCCCGCTGCCCTTCGCGGCGTTGCCGCCGCCGAAGCTGTCGGATCTCGCAACGGATCTGCTGCGGAAGAAAGAGGACGAGGAGTAAGTCCCCCTCACCCCAACCCTCTCCCCGCACGCGGGGAGAGGGAGAGAAGGGCCAGCACCCGCCACTGAAACAGCGGCGAGTCCTTCGGCGGGGACAGGTCCGGGGTCCAGCCGGTGAGCTTTTCAAGCACGTAGGTATCCGTCAGTACGCCGCGCCAGCGGCGTTCGACCTGACCGAGCTGCTCGCGCTTCGCAGGGATATTCTCCCACAGCGATAAACGATTGTCCGGCTCGCGCCCGACATAGATGCCGGCATGTCCCTTGATCCGGTCCATGCCGGGATCGCGGAAATCCTGGAAGCGGCCGCGCTCGCTGATCTCGATGACGGGCACGCGGCCCCTGAACAGCCAGCGCATCATGGCATAGGTGCGGTAGTCCGTGGTTGCGATCCAGGTCGCGCCGGTCTCGTCCAGCGCAGCCTGCGCGCGCGCTGCGACCTGCTCGTAGCCGGCCTCGCCGCCGATCGGATCGATCTTGCCGAGAAAGTTCCAGGGCGCGGCGACATAGTAGAGGAACACGATGACGACGAAGGCGATGCCCGAGACGATCGCCGTCTTCGCCCAGAACAGGCTCGACCGGATCAGCCAGGCCGACCAGTTTTCACGCGACAGCATGACGAGGTTTACCGCCGCCGCCGCGAAGCCGACCGGCCACATGAACATCGGCCAGGTATCGCCGACCCGGAGCGTCAGCGATTTCATGAGGAAATAGAGAAACGGCACCAGCACCGCGGTGGACAGCAGGATCGCGACCGGCTCGCGCGTGCGATAGCCGCGCCACGCCGTCGTCACGAGCCCCCACAGCACCACCGGCAACATGACGAAGCCGACGAGACCGAATTGCAGGCCGATGTAGTCACCGGCGGTGCGGAGCGAGATGCCGTAATTGGCGGTGGCGCGCACGCCCTGGAACCGGAACGAGGCCCAGTCGTGCTGCACATTCCAGATCAGGACCGGCGAGAATACTGCGATCGCGACCAGCACCGCGAGATAGGGGTAGGGACTGCGCAGCCAGCGCCAGCGCCAATCCGGCACGAGAAGAAAAGCGGCCACCGCCGGTGCGAACATGACCACGGTGAATTTCGACAACATCGCCAGCCCGGCGAACAGCCCCGCTGCCAGCCACCAGCGTCCGTCATCGCTCTGCGCCAGCCGCACCAGGGACCACATCATCGCCACCGCGAACGGGATCATGGCGACGTCGGGCGCGACCTTGGCCATCAGGAGGCCGTAATAGAGCGCGGCCTCCGGCATCAGCACCGCGATCATGACCGCACGCGCATCATGGGTGAGGCGGCGGACGATGTCGGCGAGCAGCAGCTGCGTCACCAGCATGGCGACAATGCCGCCGAAACGGACACCGAGCGCAGTGTCGCCGAAGATCGCGGTGCCGAAACGGATGAGCCAGGCGATGCCCGGGGGATGATCGAGGAAGCTGAGCGCCGCCTCCTTCGACCAGGTCCAGTAATAGGCCTCGTCGGTGCGCAGCTCGATCGCGGAGGCGTAGACGATGCGCAGCAGCGTCATCGCGGCGATGACCAGCACGGCAGCAAGGATGAGACGGCGTTCGGCGCCGTCTGGCTTCTTAGAGATGTCGGGAGCGATCGTCACGGCCGCGCTTTTCCCCGACTTGGGAGGGGGAGTCAATGCGGGGTGCCCCAACGTAGGTGTCGTCCCGGGGCGCGACGAAGTCGCGAGCCCGGGACCCATAGCCACAGGGAGAAGTCGTGGCGCGAGCTGGTAACCACGAGTCTTCGCCAAACCGCTCCCGGTGGTATCGCGACGAGCGCAAGCGCTCGCGCGGGGATCCCGGATCGGCGCGCGCTTTGGGCGCGCTTGTCCGGGACGACAGCGGAGGCCGACCGCGGCAGCGCGCCTTTGCCCACCCTACGGTTTTGTAACCTTGCCGCGCATGTGATCGGGCAAGCTGTTCGCCGCGGGAATTAAACGCTAGGCTGGCTGTTCTCCTTCATGAACTGATACAACCGAATCATGGCCACCGCTCCCATACACATGCCCGAACTCGTCCGCGCGACCGGCGTGCGGCAGGTGCGGCTCATCTGCGGCGTCATCCTGTTCTCCTATGTGGTCAGCCATTTCCTCAMCCATGCGCTCGGCAACGTCTCGGTCGATGCCATGGAGGTCGGGGTCTACTACCACACCGCATTCTGGCAGTTCCTGCCCGTAGCGATCGTGTTCTACACCGCCGCGCTCACCCATATGGGGCTCGGCATCTATGCGCTGTACCAGCGGCGGCAGTTCCGCTGGCGGACGATCGAGCCGCTCCAGCTCGTGCTGGGCTTAAGCATCCCCGCCCTGGTCATGGCGCACGTGATCGGCGTGCGGCTCGGCCAGACGCTGTACGGACACCAAAAACTCTATCCGCAGGAACTCTATCTGTTCTTCGTCGCGTCGAACCGCATCTGGACCATGACGATCCTGCTGATCATCGCCTGGGTCCACGGCTGCATCGGCATTTATTTCTGGCTCCGCCTCAAGCCGTTCTTCACGCGCGCCGCGCCCTATCTGCTCGCGGCCGCGGTGCTGATCCCGACGCTGGCGCTGCTCGGCGTCTATCAGGGCGGCCGCAGCGTCGTGGTCGAAGCCGACGACGGGGAATGGCGCACGCATAATCTCACCCGCCGCCAGGTCGGCACCGTCGCCGAAGCCAACACGCTCGACCGCATCACCGGCGGCCTCACCATCGGCTATGTCGGGCTGCTCGGACTGGCGCTGGCCGCGCGCGGCGTGCGCGCCTGGCGCGAGCGGCGCGGCGGCATGATCGCGCTGTCCTACGGCAACGGCAAGACGGTGCGGGTCCCCAAGGGCCTTTCCGTGCTGGAAGCGAGCCTGCGCCACAATGTGCCGCATGCCAGCGTCTGCGGCGGCCGCGCCCGCTGCTCGACCTGCCGCATCCGCATCATCGGCGACCATGGCGCCCTGCCCGAGCCGTCACAGCGCGAGGCCTTCGTGCTCACCCGTGTCGGCACCACTGACCCTTCGATCCGCCTCGCCTGCCAGCTGCGGCCGACGTCGGATCTCTCCTTCTTCCAGCTCTTCACCTCGCACACCCTGTCAGCGACTGCTTCGACGCCGGCCCGAATCGGCCAGGAGCGCTATCTCGTCAGCCTGTTCGTGGACATGCGCGGCTCGACGCAGCTCGCCGAGAAGCGGCTGCCGTTCGACACCGTCTTCATCGTCAACCGCTTCCTCGGCGCGGTCTCGCAGGCCGTGGTCGAGAAC
>NZ_JBFUES010000436.1:0-6015 GCF_056403875.1 Bradyrhizobium sp. P2_E8 | reverse complement strand
GTGCTCGGTGATGTCGAGGCCTTCACGCTCGCTCTCGACATTGGCGCGGAGGCCAACGATCACATCGACGACCTTGTAGAGGATCGCCGAACCGATGCCCGACCACACCAGCGTGGTGCAGACGCCCCAGAACTGGGACACCATCTGCGCCGCGAAGTCGTAATCGGCAACCTTCGGCGGGATCGCCGTGTAGTCGATGATGCCGGCGCCGCCGAGGGCGGGGTTCACCAGGATGCCGGTACCGAGAGCGCCGACGATGCCGCCGATGCAGTGCACGCCGAACACGTCGAGGGAGTCGTCGTAGCCGATCGCGTTCTTCACGACGGTGCAGAAGAACAGGCAGACCACGCCGACCACGAGACCGAGGACGATCGCGCCCATGACGCCGGAGAAGCCGGCGGCGGGCGTGACGGCCACGAGACCCGCGACAGCGCCGGAGATGACGCCGAGCACCGACGGGTGACCCTTCACGATCCACTCCGCGAACATCCACGACAGCGCGGCGGCCGCGGTGGCGACGAAGGAGTTGGTCATGGCGAGGGCAGCGCCACCGTTGGCTTCGAGGTTGGAGCCGGCGTTGAAGCCGAACCAGCCGACCCAGAGCAGCGAGGCGCCGATCATCGACATGGTCAGCGAGTGCGGAGCCATCAGCTCCTTGCCGTAGCCGGTGCGCTTGCCGATCAAGAGAGCGCCGACGAGACCTGCGATGCCGGCGTTGATGTGCACCACGGTGCCGCCCGCGAAGTCGATCGCGCCCTTCTTGAAGATCCAGCCGGCGTCGGCGTTGATCTCGTCGAGCTTGGCCTGCGCCGCGGTCTTCGCCGCTGCATCAGTCGCAGCAGCCAGAGCCTTGGCCGCATCCTGGATCGCGTCCGGGCCCGGCCAGTACCAGACCATGTGCGCGATCGGGAAGTAGATCAGCGTGACCCAGAGTGGGATGAAAAGAGCGATCGCCGAGAACTTCATGCGCTCGGCGAAGGCGCCGACGATGAGGGCGGGCGTGATCGCCGCGAAGGTCATCTGGAAGCACATGTAGATGAGCTCCGAGATGTTGGCATCGACCGAGAAGGTCGCGGCCTTCGAGTCGGTGGTGACGCCCATCATGAAGGCCTTGGAGAAGCCGCCGATGAAGTCGGAGCCGCCGGTGAAGGCGAGGCTGTAGCCGTACACGGCCCAGATCACGGTGACGACGCAGACGGTGTAGAAGACCTGCATCAAGACCGAGAGCATGTTCTTGGAACGGACGAGACCGCCGTAGAACAGCGCAAGACCCGGGATCGTCATCAACAGCACGAGGACTGTCGATGTCAGCATCCAGGCGTTGTCTCCCTTGTTGACCGTTGGCTCGGCATAGGCTGCGGTCGCAGCGAACAGGCCGACTGCGAGAGCCGCCAATCCCGCGCCATAGGGACGCTTGAACGTCATATTGTTTACTCCTGATTGGATAAGGTTGAGCGCGAAATCAGAGGGCCGCGGCATCGGCCTCGCCGGTGCGGATACGAACCGCATGGTCGAGGTTGATGACGAAGATCTTGCCGTCGCCGATCTGTCCGGTTTTCGCAGCGGACGTGATGGCGTCGATGGTCTTGTCGACCTGGTCGGAGGCGACAGCGACCTCGATCTTGATCTTGGGCAGGAAACTCACCGCATATTCGGCGCCGCGATAGATTTCCGTATGGCCCTTCTGGCGGCCATATCCCTTGACTTCCGTCACCGTGAGACCGTGAACGCCGATGGCGGTCAGGGCGTCACGGACTTCTTCCAGCTTGAATGGCTTGATAATCGCCATAACAATTTTCATGGGTCCTATCCCCGCTTGGGCCCGGTCCGGACGTGGCCGGGCGTTTCTCGACTGGTTCGCCACGAGGGAGAAGTTTCACTACGCGGGCACAGCCGGACCCCTAGAATCAAATGCCGTGCCAGAACGGGCGTGTTGCCTAACGGACTATGAAAGCGGGGGTTTTCGCGTTTGACGCGTGCTGCAGTGCAGTGCGCTATTACGTCGCGCTCAAAAGCTGGTCACGTCTGCTCAAAATAAGTGCACGACAGGCTGCCGACACAATGTTGCTCATGTGTCGGGCAGCAAAAAGGTATCTAATTATGGGCAGAGCTACTGAAATGCTTCGCCGTGCGGCGAAATACCGAACCGCTGGAGCTCGTGCTCACGGGATGCGCGCAACCGGCCGAGCAGCTTGGGCAGAACAAAGCTTGCCGGACGGTATCTGGCTGAAGCCGCCGTCGGACCGTCAGGCAGCGTCGCGCTCCGCAAAGACCCGGTCGATCAATCCCCACTCGACCCCCTGCTGCGCGGTCATGAAGTGGTCGCGGTCCAGGGTCCGTTCCACCTCCTCCACGGGACGCCTGCAATGTTGCGCATAGAGCCGGATGATGCGCCGCTTGGTGTCCTGCATTTCGGTGGCATGGATCAGGATGTCAGACGCCTGGCCTTGAAAGCCGCCGAGTGGCTGATGCACGTGAAGGCTGGCATTGGGCAGGGCGGCGCGGTGACCGGGTTCGCCGGCCATCAGCAGGAACGAACCCATGGAGCGTGCGGTGCCCATGCACAGCGTATGGACCGGCGCCTTGATGAACTGCATGGTGTCGTACATCGCCAGTCCACTGGTGATCACGCCGCCATAGGAATTGATGTAGAGGTTGATCGGCTTGTTCGGGTTCTCCGCCTCCAGGAACAGGAGTTGCGCGCAGACCAGTCCGGACATCGCATCATTGACCTCGCCGTTGAGGAAGATGATGCGCTCGCGCAAGAGCCGCGAATAGATGTCGAAGGATCGCTCGCCGCGGGTGGATTGTTCGACCACCATAGGGACGAGCTGAAGCATGTCGCGCATTGGCGACCTCCATGTTTGCAGGTGATGAAGTCTTTTGCTGCTAGGCCGCCATCATCAGGCAGCAATTGGTGTTGGCCGGCTGCGGCAGTTTCGCGAGGTCGTCGCAGGCTTGCTGGATGATGCGGAAGCGGGTGCCGCCATCCTCGTTCGGCTCGATCCGGAAGATGACGTGGCTCTCGCGAAACGGCGGCTCCGAATCGCGAAGCCGGTAGCGCACCTCTTCGCCTGCGATCGTCGATTCCGGCACGGCGCCCGCAAGGTCGCAATCCGGCAGCCAGCGCTCGCGCAAGGCCGGAATGGTCACGGCGCGCCAGACCTTTGCTGGCGGCGCATCGAATTCATATTCAAGCACCAGGGCTTCGTCGGGACGATCAGGCTTCGCGGCGTCGCTCATCGGTCCAGGTCCTTATTGGTCCAGATTCTTATTGATCCATGTCCTTCAAGAGATCGGCGAGTGCTTCCATGCGCTGCGGCCAGTAGGCGCGGTAGCGCGCAAGCCATGCCCCGATGGCGACGATTCCGTCTGGGTCGACTTCGTAGTTCACAAAGCGGCCCTGCCGCTGTTCACGCACCAGGCCTGCCGCGCGCAGCACCGCGAGATGCTGCGACATCGCCGGTTGGCTGATCTCCAACCCGTCGCGCAAGGCGCTCGCATTCAGGCTTCCGCCAGCGAGCTTCTCAAAGACCTTTCGACGCGTCGGGTCGGCCAGCGCCTTGAAGATGTCGGCTTCGATCATGACGATACATAAGCACACGCTTATGTGTTACGCAAGTCCCGAGTGACCCCAGGCTGCTCAGGGCTTCGAACCGGCTGCCCGCGGCTTACTGCAACGCCTCGCCGTGCTGCGAAATATCCAGTCCCTCGAGCTCGTGCTCACGGGATACGCGCAATGGCACGAACAGGCTGACCAGCTTGAGCAGGATGAAGCTGACCCCAGCCGACCAGATGAAGGTGACGGCGACCCCATAAAGCTGGATCAGAAGCTGCTGCGGATGGCCCTCGATCAGGCCGGCGGTGCCGCCGATGGCGCTGGTTGCGAACACCCCGGCGAGCAGGGCGCCGGTCAGCCCGCCGATGCCGTGGACGCCGAACACGTCGAGCGAATCGWCATAGTCGAAGCGGTGCTTCAGCCACGTGCAGGCCCAGTAGCAAACCGCCCCGGCGATGATGCCGATGACGATGCCATGCCACGGCGCGACGAAGCCCGAGGCCGGCGTGATGGTGCCGAGGCCTGCCACCGCGCCGGAGATCATGCCGAGCACGGAGGGCTTGCGCCGCGTCGACCATTCGATCGCGCCCCAGGTCAGCGCGCCGGAGCAGGCGGCCAGATGCGTCGCGATGATCGCCAGCACCGCGCGCGAATTGGCCGCGCCGGCCGAACCGCCGTTGAAGCCGAACCAGCCGACCCACAACAGGCCGGTGCCCATCACGGCGAGCGACAGGTCGAACGGCGAGAGATTTTCGGTGCCGTAGCCGTGACGGCGTCCCATCACCTTCGCCGCGACGAGGCCGGCGGTGCCGGCCGACAGATGCACGACGAGGCCGCCGGCGAAATCCAGCACGCCCATGCTGGCGAGGAAGCCGCCGCCCCAGACCCAATGCGCCAGTGGAATGTAGACGAAGATGAACCAGGCGACGGAGAACAGCAGATAGGCGGAGAATCGCATGCGGTCGGCGACCGAGCCCGCGACCAGCGCCACCGTGATGATCGCAAACGTCATCTGGTACAGCATGAACAGCGATTCCGGGATCGTTTTCGCCGCCGGGTTGACGCTCTCGAGCGTCATGCCCGCAAGGAACCAGCGATCGAGCGTGCCGATCCATGGGCCGTCGCCGACGAAGCAGAGCGAATAGCCGAACGCGACCCAGAGAATCGAGATCATCGTCACGGCGGCAAGGCTCTGCGCCATCGTCGCCAGCACGTTCTTCTTGCGCACCATGCCGGAGTAGAACAGCGCAAGGCCGGGGATCGTCATCATCAGCACCAGCGCGGTGGCGACGATCATCCAGGCGGTATCGGCGGTGTTGATCTCGGAGCCTGCAGCATGTGCCGGCGACGCAATGACCGATGCAAACCCGATCGGCGCAGCCATAGCGGCCGCGCGGCGCAACAATCCCGCCATGTCGTTCCCCCAGCACAGAAATTGCGTCGCAGCTGTGGCGTCGTTGCCCGCTGCGATCTAGACAAGAGTTAGTCTCACTGCATCACCGCACTCCACCCTCATCCTGAGGAGCCCGCGACAAGCGGGCGTCTCGAAGGATGGCCACGGGCGAGAGCCGGGCCTTCTTGGTTCGAGACGCGCGTTCCGCGCTCCTCACCATGAGGGTCCTGCGACACAGTCGAATTTAGAGCGCGTCGCTGTCGGTTTCGCCGGTGCGGATGCGCAGCGCGTGGTCGATCGGCGTGACGAAAATCTTGCCGTCGCCGATCTGCCCGGTGCGCGCGGTCGCGGTGATCACGGCGACCGCCTTGTCGGCGACATCGGAGGCGACCGCGATCTCGATGCGCAGCTTCGGCAGGAAGTTCACGACATATTCCGCGCCGCGATAGATCTCGGTGTGGCCCTTCTGGCGGCCATAACCCTTGACCTCGGTCACGGTCATGCCGTGGACGCCGATCGCCGTCAGGGCCTGGCGGACCTCATCGAGCTTGAAGGGTTTGATGATCGCGACGACGAGTTTCATGGTCAGGCCTATTCCCCGGGATGCGCCGCGCCGTATGTCCCCGGCGCCGCGTCAATCTGGCATCTTTCCGGGCAAATGGCATAAAAAAGTTGCAGATTGAAGCGGAAAAACGTTTGGCGTTGTGAACGGCCGCCTCTGTACAGGGCAGCCGTTCATCCTTCACAATGCACTTTTGGCATGGATGCGGTGAACCGAAGCGTCCCAGCCGGTACATAAGTATGTTTAAGGGGGACGCTTCATGGCGAGCTGGTTCTACGCATCCGAGGGCAAGCAGCAGGGGCCCTTTCCGGACGGGCAATTCCGCGATCTGATCGCCCAGGGCGTCGTGCGCCCGGATACGCTGGTGTGGACCGAGGGCATGGCCGGCTGGCAGAAGGCCGCCGAGATTCCCGGCCTGGTCGGCGGCGGCGCACCGCCGATGATTCCGGCCGGCGGCCCGCCGATGATGGGCGGCGGTGGCTATGGCGGTGCTGCCGGCGG
>NZ_JBFUES010000435.1:0-6032 GCF_056403875.1 Bradyrhizobium sp. P2_E8 | reverse complement strand
CGCGAGGTGCAGGTCGCGCAAGCCATCATCGCCAATGCCCGCAGTGTCATGCTGGTCGCCGATTCCACGAAGCTCCGCCGCAGCGCGCCGGTGCGCATCGCCCACATGACCCAGATCCAGACCTTCGTCACCGACCAGGAGCTGCCCGAACGCCTCGCCACCATCTGCCACAGCAAGGGCATCGAAGTGGTGGAGGCGATGCCGAAGGGGGCGGATATCGATGATGCGCAGGCCGAAGCGCCGGATGCCGCGCCCGAAGCCGCGCCGGTGGTCCGGCTGAGATAGCGGCAGTCCTTCATCTTTCCTTCATCTTCCACGGCGGGGAAGCTGCCCAACCTGCTGGGCCTGCATGGTTCGAGACGCCCGCTTTGGCGGGCTCCTCACCATGAGGGTCTGAGATCTCGCGGCAAAACGCGACCTCATCCTGAGGGCCCGCCGCATGCGGGCGTCTCGAAGGATGGCCACAGGCGACCTGTCCGCCACGTTCTTCGTCTTATGCAATCGTGCTCCCCCTCCAGGGGGGGGTAGCTCTGCCCCTGCCTACTCCTTCACCCCACTGCCCACAAAAAAAGTTCCTCTTTCACTTCCTTTCGCCTCTCTTTCATCTTGCTTTCGTTTTTCGGTGTGATCTAATCAAAAACGAAAGTAGTCGCTCGAAGGAACGAGCGAATCGCCGGGGGATGCGTCTGTTGGAGCGTATTTTCGACCTCGCCATTATCGGAGGCGGTGTTAACGGCTGCGGCATCGCGCGCGACGCGGTGGGCCGTGGCAACACGGTTTTCCTGTGCGAAATGAACGATCTGGCGAGCGGGACGTCGTCCTGGTCGACCAAGCTGGTGCATGGCGGCCTGCRCTATCTCGAATATTACGAGTTTCGCCTGGTCCGCGAGGCGTTGATCGAGCGCGAGATCCTTTGGGGCATCGCGCCCCATATCATCCGTCCCCTGCGTTTCGTTTTGCCGCATCATGCCGGCCTGCGCCCGGCCTGGCTGCTGCGCCTCGGCCTCTTCCTCTATGACCATATCGGCGGTCGGCACCTGCTGCCGGCGACGCGTTCGGTCGATCTCAGGCGCGACGAGGTTGGCCGCCCGCTGATCCCGAACCGCTACAGCCGCGCGTTCGAATACTCCGACTGCTTCGTCGACGACGCCCGTCTCGTCGTGCTCAACGCGCGCGATGCCGCCGACAAGGGCGCCGAGATCCGCACCCGCACCCGCGCGACGGATATCAAGCAGTCCGACGGCACCTGGACCGTCAGCATGGTCGACACGCTGACCGGCGCGCGTTCGTCGATCCAGGCCCGCGCGCTGGTCAATGCCGGCGGCCCCTGGGTCGAGGACGTGCTCGGCCGCGGCGCCGGCGTGAACGCGAAAGCCAAGGTGCGCCTGGTGCAGGGCTCGCACATCGTGGTCAAGAAACTCTATGACCACGACCGCGCCTACATGTTCCAGAACGCGGACGGCCGCATCATCTTCGTGATCCCGTACCAGGACGACTTTACGTTGATCGGCACCACCGACCGCGACTACGACGGCGATCCCGCCAAGGTGAAGGCGACGCCCGAAGAGATCGAGTACCTCTGCGCCGCCGCGAGCGAGTATCTGGCCAAGCCGGTGACTTCAGCGGACGTGGTCTGGACCTATTCCGGCGTGCGACCGCTTTATGATGACGGCGCCAGCGAGGCCAAGGCCGCGACGCGCGACTACGTGTTCGAGCTCGACACGCCCGGCGGCGTGCCGCTGCTCTCGATCTATGGCGGCAAGATCACGACCTACCGCCGCCTCGCCGAAGAGGCGCTGGAGCGCCTTTCGCCCTATCTCCGCAGCGCGAAAGCGCGCGAGGGCTGGACCGGCAAATGGCCGCTGCCCGGCGGCGACATGGATGTGTCCGACATCGACGGGCTGATCGCCGAGCTCCAGCGCGGCTATCCCTTCCTCGCCCACGCGCATGCGCGCCGCCTCGCGCGCGCCTATGGCACCCGCGCCATCAAGCTGCTCGGCGACGCGAAATCGGCCGCCGATCTCGGCCAGACCTTCGGCGCGACGCTGACCGAGCGCGAGGTCCGCTACCTCATGGCCAACGAATGGGCTGTGACCGCCGAGGACATCGTCTGGCGCCGCTCCAAGCTCGGCCTGCGACTATCTGCTGACGAGATCGCGGCGCTTGACGACTGGATCAGGAGCCACGCTTTGCCGCAAAGTCCCCTGCTGGAAGCGGGAGGACGCTCATGACCGTCACCCTCGATCACGTGACCCGGACCGTCGATGGTGTTGCGCACATCCGCGATGTCTCGCTGACGCTCGAGAGCGGCACGCTCAACGTGCTGCTCGGGCCGACGCTGTCGGGCAAGACCTCGATCATGCGGCTGCTCGCCGGCCTCGACAAGCCGACCACGGGCAAGGTGCTGGTCAACGGCAAGGACGTCACCGGCGTCGACGTGCGCCAGCGCTCGGTCGCCATGGTCTATCAGCAGTTCATCAATTACCCCTCGTTCACGGTCTATGAGAACATCGCCTCGCCCTTGCGCGTGCAGGGCAAGCCGCGCGAGGAGATCGAGGCGCGCGTGACGGAAGCAGCAAGGCTGCTCAGGCTCGAGCCGTTCCTGAAGCGCACGCCGCTCCAGCTTTCCGGCGGCCAGCAGCAGCGCACTGCGATGGCGCGGGCGCTGGTCAAGGGCGCCGATCTCGTGCTGCTCGACGAGCCGCTCGCCAATCTCGACTACAAGCTGCGCGAGGAGCTGCGCGCCGAACTGCCGCGCATCTTCGAGGCCTCGGGCGCGATCTTCGTCTATGCCACCACCGAGCCGACCGAAGCGCTCCTGCTCGGCGGCAACACGGTGTGCATGTGGGAGGGCCAGGCGCTTCAGATCGGCGGGACGCCCAACGTCTACCGTCATCCGCAGACGCTGCGCGTCGCGCAGGTGTTCTCGGATCCGCCGCTCAACCTCGTCGGCATCGAGAAGAAGAACGGTTCCGTGCAATATGCGGGAGGCATCGCCGCGCCGGCGTCCGGCCTCTATTCCTCTCTCGCCGACGGCGCCTATCGCGTCGGTTTTCGCGCGCATCAGCTTGCGCTCGCCAATGGCGAGACCGACCGCCACGCCTTCCATGCCACGGTGACGGTGACCGAGATCACCGGTTCGGAGAGTTTCGTGCATCTGACCCGCGACGGATTGAACTGGGTGGCGGTGCTGCACGGCGTGCACGAGTTCGAGCCCGGCCAGACCATCGATGCCGTGCTCGATCCCAACGACGTCTTCGTCTTTGATGCTGCCGACCGGCTGGTCGCGGCACCCGGCAATTCGTGAGGGAGGTGCGCCATGGCCCGCATTGACCTCGTCGATCTCGCCCACTCCTACGGCGGCAATGCTGCGCCGCAGGAAAGCTTTGCGCTGAAGCCGGTGACCATGACCTGGCGGCAGGGCGGCGCCTATGCGCTGCTCGGCCCGTCCGGTTGCGGCAAGACCACGCTGCTCAACGTCATCTCCGGCATCATCACGCCGTCGCGGGGGAAAATCCTGTTCGACGGCCAGGACATCACACCGCTGTCAACCCAGAAGCGCAACATCGCCCAGGTGTTCCAGTTTCCGGTTATCTACGACACCATGACGGTGGGGCAGAATCTGGCGTTTCCGCTGAAGAACCGCGGCGTGCCGAAGGCCGAGATCGACAGGCGCGTCGCCGAGATCGGTCGCCTGCTCGACCTCGAACCCTATCTGAACCGCAAGGCGACGCGGCTCACGGCCGACGCCAAGCAGAAGATCTCGCTCGGCCGCGGCCTCGTCCGTTCCGACGTCGCCGCCGTGCTGTTCGACGAGCCGCTGACCGTGATCGATCCCGAGCTGAAATGGCAACTGCGCTCGAAGCTGAAGGCGCTGCATCGCGAGCTCGATCTCACGATGATCTACGTCACCCACGACCAGACCGAGGCGCTGACCTTCGCCGACACCGTCGTCGTCATGCATGACGGCCGCGTGGTGCAGAGCGGCACGCCGGCCGAGCTGTTCGACAAGCCGGCGCACACCTTCGTTGGCTATTTCATCGGCTCGCCCGGCATGAACATCCTGCCGGCCGAGGTGAGGGGACGCGAGGCCCGGATCGACGGTCACGTCATAGCACTGAACCGCAGCTACGATCATCTGCCCGCGGGCGCGAAGATCGAGATCGGCGTTCGGCCGGAATTCGTCGAAGCCGTCGCGCCGGCGCCGGGCCTGCTCTCCGCGAAGATCGAGCGCATCGACGACCTCGGCCGCATCCGCTTCGCGCGCACGCGCCTTGGCGACGCGAAACTCGCAGCTCGTGCGCCCGCGGGCTTCACCGGCGCGGACGGCACCGCCGGGCTGAAGTTCGATCCGTCGCATGTCCACGTCTATGCCGACAGCATTCTGGTGGAGGGAGCCGCCTGATGGACAAGACCATCAACCAAAAAGCCTGGTTCCTGGTGCTGCCGGTGTTCCTGGTCGTCGCCTTCTCGGCGGTGCTGCCGCTGATGACGGTGGTGAACTATTCGATGCAGGACACGTTCGGCAACAACCAGTTTTTCTGGAACGGCGTCGGCTGGTTCAAGGAACTGCTCGATCCCTCGACCGATCTCGGCGGCCGCTTCCTCGCCTCGCTCGGCCGCAATCTGTTCTTCTCGATGGTGATCCTCGCCATCGAGGTGCCGCTTGGCATCGTCGTCGCGCTGTCGATGCCGCGTCAGGGCTGGACGGTGGCGGCCTGCCTCGTCATCCTCGCGCTGCCGCTGCTGATCCCGTGGAATGTGGTCGGCACGATCTGGCAGATTTTTGGCCGGCCCGACATCGGCCTGCTCGGCTATGTCCTCAACCACATCGGCCTCGACTACAATTACGTCTCCAACGACATCGATGCCTGGGTCACCGTCATCGTGATGGATGTCTGGCACTGGACCAGCCTCGTCGCGCTGCTCTGCTATGCCGGCCTGAAGTCGATCCCGGAGGCCTATTATCAGGCCGCCCAGATCGACGGCGCCTCGCGCTGGGCGGTGTTCAAGGCGATCCAGCTGCCGAAGATGAACCGCGTGCTGCTGATCGCGGTGCTGCTGCGTTTCATGGACAGCTTCATGATCTACACCGAGCCGTTCGTCGTCACCGGCGGCGGACCCGGCAACTCGACCACCTTCGTCTCGATCGAGCTGGTCAAGATCGCGCTCGGCCAGTTCGACCTCGGCAAGGCCGCCGCGCTGTCGCTGGTCTACAACCTCATCATCCTGATCGTCTGCTGGATCTTCTACACCGTCATGACCAATGCCGGTGTCGAACGCAAAGTCCAGGCGGAGAGCGAGCCGGCGGTGGAGCCGAAGGCCTCGGCCGCGCTCAAGCCCGTGCCCGCGCTCAAGCCAAAGGAAGGAGTGGCCTGATGCACTCGATTCCCGGCCGTCGCCTCATCATGGGGCTGTTCCTGGTCTTCCTGCTGTTGCCGATCTACTGGCTCGTCAACATGAGCTTCAAGACCAACGCCGAGATCGTCTCGACGATGACGCTGTGGCCGCATTCCCCGACGCTGCAGCATTATAAGCGCATCTTCACCGACGAGAGCTGGTATTCCGGCTACATCAATTCGCTGGAATATGTCGTCCTCAACACCATCATCTCGATCTCGGTGGCGCTGCCGGCGGCCTATGCGTTCTCGCGCTACCGCTTCCTCGGCGACAAGCATTTGTTCTTCTGGCTGCTGTCGAACCGCATGGCCCCGGCGGCGGTCTATGCGCTGCCGTTCTTCAACCTCTATTCGGCGATCGGCCTGTTCGATACGCCCTGGGCGGTCGCGCTCGCGCACTGCATTTTCAACGTTCCGCTGGCGGTGTGGATCCTCGAAGGCTTCGTCTCCGGCGTGCCGCGCGAGATCGACGAGACCGCCTTCCTCGACGGCTATTCCTTTCCGCGCTTCTTCATCAGGATCCTGGTGCCGCTGATCGCGAGCGGCATCGGCGTCGCCGCCTTCTTCTGCTTCATGTTCTCGTGGGTCGAGCTCCTGCTCGCGCGGACGCTGACCTCGGTGCAGGCAAAACCG
>NZ_JBFUES010000434.1:0-6035 GCF_056403875.1 Bradyrhizobium sp. P2_E8 | reverse complement strand
AGGTGAGGCTGGCTCAAGCAATGGCGGTCGGGCGGATTTACGTCGAGCTGCCCCCGCATGTCGGCACGGATCTGGCGCGCCCCGCTCTCTGGCGGTCGGTGTTCCAGGAAATTCGTCGCGCAATCGCCGCTGCCGAGGAGGGACTGCGGAAGGAGGACATCGAGAGGGCTGCCGAAGCCATCTCGCGCTGTTCGAAACTTGCAGCATTCGGCGTGGGCGGCGGCTCGACCCTTGCAGCAATGGAGGTTCAGAATCGCTTCTTTCGCCTCGGGATCGCCGTCTCTCACGCCTCCGACCCGAGCTTGATGCGCATGATCGCCGCGACCCTTGGCCAGGACGACGTCGTCATCGCCATCTCGACCACCGGTGCGGCGACCGAGGTGATTGAGGCAGCCAGTATCGCCAAGCAATACGGTGCCCTGGTCGTCGCGATTACTAGGCCGCAAAGCAGGCTGGCCTCAATCGCCGATATTGCGCTCGGCGTGTACGTGCCCGAAGCGCCCGATGCGCTCAAGCCGACCGCATCGCGCTATGCCATTCTCGCGGCCATCGATCTGCTCGCCGCGTCGACGGCTTATTACAAGCCGCTCGAAGCCCAGACACGGATGCGTCGGATCAAATACGAGTTGCTGAAGGGGACGGACGGAAATTCAAATGGGCCGCTCGGCGACTGAAGCGAGGAAGCTCGTCGCGATCGTACGGTCCTCAATTCCCGGATTCAATTCCTCTCACCCGATAAACGAACTGGGGCCTGGTGACGCCGAGCATCCGCGCTGCTGTCGAAACCCTGCCATCCGAACGTCGCAGCGCCTCCGCGTAGATTCGTTGGCTTAGTTCGCTCATCGTGAGCGATTTAGCAGCCATTTGATCGACTATGCCGCCCACATAGGTGTCTGCTGAACTGGGAGGCGCTAATGCCAGCTCGCTCGAGAAGTGCTTCGGTTGAATCTCTCCCGGCAGTTCGTTGCCGCCGTCGAACCTGGCCTTGAACAAGGCGTTCAGGAGAACCGAGCGCAATTGCGGGAGGTTTCCAGGGAGAGCGATGCCCTTGACCGAATCCAGCGCCGCACGGGAGAGACGATGCTGCGGCAAGGCTTCGTTCTCCGACATCGCTGCGAGCATGGCCCGAGCGATGTCGGCAATGTCGCCGCGCCTGTGCTGGAGGCCGAGAAGCTCAATCGGCAGAACCGCAAGGGCGAAGAGAAAGTCCCGGCGGAGTGCGGGCATGGCAATGAGCTCGCTCAGCCGATGAGTGGATGTGCCGGCCAATTGCAGCCCGGGCGGCAAGTCCCGACTCTCTACTCTTTCGGCCAACAGGAGTTGGCATTCCTCGGACAGTGTCTCGATATTCTCCAGCAGCCACGTCTCGCGTGATTGCTTCAATTTCCTGAGCCAGATATCGATCTGCTCGCTGGTGAGGGATCTGCAGACAAGGCGTCGCAATCGGCCGCCTGTTCCGTGGCGCTGGTGGTGCAGGTAGCGCGCCGCGAGGTGTTTTCCGCAACCATGTGGACCGACGATCAGCGCAGGGAGCTCTCCTGCGGCAACGCTATCCAGCTGGCTGCGGACGGGCTCCAGCACAACGTCTTCGAGGCTTGCACCCCCGTGTCTGGAGGTTGTCTTCGTCGGCACATGGATTGCCGTTTCGACCCCGCCGGTTCTGCGCGGAAGGTCTGCAAGCGATGGAACGACCTCCTCGCGGAACATGCGAACCGTGGGATCGTCGGCACCCCAGGCATCGGCCGTCTTGCCGGTCACCCTGCAGTGTTTGTGCCCCATCGCGGCACATTCCGTTTCCTTATAAACGATCAGCTTGTCGAAGAAAAAGCTGGCATATCCCGACGCGTAGCCGACCTGCATCCAGCAAACGGGCTCGGACGCGCAGCGTTGGCGATTGAGAAACTCGGTCGCCTCCATGCCACCATGCCAGAGAAACTCCGCTGCAAACTTGTTCTGCTTGAAATTGAAGTCGTTGTAGACAGTCTGCACGCGCACGACGCCAGACATGGTGTGCATCCGCGTGCCTGCGGTGAACGCGTCCCCGATGTCGAGCCCAGGCCAGGCGGTGCGGATAAACTCTGCATCCTGCGTTCCCGCCTGAAACCCTAAGCGCAGCAAAATAACCCGCGCGTCGTGAGACCCGAAGCGGCGAACCAATTCCTCCTGGAGCTGAACAGCGATCGAGGCGCGATGGAGGACAAGCCGCGCGTTGCGCAAGCTGATATGCGCGTGAGCAGGATCGTACACGATCTGGGAGAGCATATCCCGCAAGGTTGGCCGTCCACCGCGATCGAGCAGGCTGCTTTCTTCGATCTTGGAAATCATTTGGCCGCACTCCCACCCACCAAGCTTTTCTTCTCGCTACAGAATTGCCGGGTTTGCATCATTTGATCAATCCAAATTTATGAAATGATCCATTTGCTCTCGCCCCRATCGTCGCCAAGCTGCGTTTGCCGATCGTGCTCCGAAGGAACATCTCTATCTTTATCAACAGCTTGACGGACCTTCGAATGAACGGTTGCGGTGCAGCGGCGATTTCCTCTTTGACCGCTTTCCGACCGGGGTGATTACCTCGGCCAAAAGAGAGCCAAGTGCTCTTGGGGGGAAACGGAATGCGGGACGCGAGCAAAATCGTGAAGCTGCCGGATGAGCCACACTCGGAGGCGATCAGGCGCTTTGCARAGGAAGGCGCCTATATCGCGGGCGATGACAAATCCTCACCCTGGATTCCTTTTGGCGACGTCGCAGCCATCAAGCACCTGTGCTTCGACGTTCGCAACAACGCAGCAGCCAACATTCTGTGGGTCAAGAGCGGCGGGCGGATCGGCACGCACAAGCATCGCGGCTTCGTGTCGGCCATCACTCTGGAAGGATCCTGGGGCTATTACGAATACGACTGGATCGCCAGGCCCGGCGACTTCATCTACGAGCTCCCGGGAGCGGCGCACACGCTCTATTCCGACGATCCGAATGGCATGAAGGCGCTGTTCTGGCTGAACGGCGCTATCGAATTCTTCGATGACAACGGTGAGTATGATTTCACCGCCGATGTCTTCTGGTTCATCGAACACTACACGCGTTACTGCGAGGCGAACGGCCTCCCCGTCAACAACGACATGTTCATCTGAGTCGGGTTGCTGGAATTGGGGAGAGGGCGCGTGGACGAGTGTGATTACGTCATCGTGGGTGCCGGTTCGGCCGGTTGTGTATTGGCGAACCGCTTGAGCGAAGATCCGAAAGTCAGCGTCCTCGTGCTCGAGGCCGGCGGCAAAGACAACAGCATATTCATGAAAATACCGCTGGCATGGCGCCAGATCTGGCGCGGTCCCAAGTTCAACTGGAATTATGCGACGGAGCCGGAGCCGTTTCTCGACGGGCGGCGCCTTTCGCTTCCACGTGGCAAGGTCCTGGGCGGCTCTTCGTCAATCAACGGCATGCTCTACGTGCGCGGACACCCGCGCGATTATGACCTGTGGCGCCAGTCCGGGTGCGAAGGCTGGAGCTATGCCGACGTTCTTCCCTATTTCAAGCGCGCGGAGGGCAGCTGGCGAGGCGAAGGCGATTATCACGGCGGCGCAGGACCGCTCGGCGTCAGCCCAACCGATGTTTCCAACCTGAATTTCGGCTTGATCCGCGACACGGCGATTGCCGCGGGGATTCCGATGACCGACGATTTCTCGGGAGCGCAGCCTGAGGGCTTTGGCATCGTCGACCTGACGATCAAGAATGGTGTGCGCAGCAGCGCATCGGCGGTCTATCTCCGCCCCGCATTGAAGCGTGCCAATCTCACCGTGAAGATCGGGGCCCTGACGGAGCGGGTCCTGATCGAGAAGGGGCGCGCGACGGGCGTCACCTACGTCGCGAACGGCAAGCGTGTTTCCGTTCGCGCGAGGCGCGAGGTGATCCTGTGCGGTGGGAGCTACAACTCACCACAGCTTCTCCTGTTGTCGGGTATCGGGCCGGCCGATGAAGTTGCCGAACACGGGATAACCCCTGTTCACGAGCTCCCAGCGGTTGGCAAGAATCTATCCGAACATGTGGTGTTTCACATTCAATTCGCGATCAAGCAGCCGATCACGTTTCTGAGCCGCCTGCGGGCCGATCGCGTTGCACTTTCTGTGTTGCAGTGGGCCTTGTTCCGCAAGGGCGATTTCGCGACCCAGGCATTGACCGCGCTCGCCTTCGTGCGCAGCCGGCCCGATGTCGAGCGACCGGACATTCAGCTCTTCTTCAACTCGACGCGCATGGACGCCAAGGTTTGGTTTCCCGGGATCACGCCGCCGCAACAGCACATGCTGGAGGGATATCCGTCGATCAATTATCCCGAAAGTCGCGGCGAATTGCGTCTGCGCTCGGCTGATCCGCGTGACCCTCCGCGTATCCGGCTCAATTTTCTTGGAACCGAAGGCGATCGCGCGACAGCGCGCGAATGCATTCGATTGGTACGGCGCATCTACAATACGCCACCGCTCGGCCCGCTGATCGAGCGCGAGACTTCGCCTGGCGCCGAGGTCGTCTCCGACGCCGACCTTGACGCGTTTGTCCGGCGCACGGCTGAGGTCGGCCATCATCCCGTCGGGACCTGCGCGATGGGGACTGGGCCAGCGGCAGTGGTCGATCCGCAACTGCGCGTGCGTGGATTGCAGGGGCTGAGGGTGGTCGACGCTTCKGTCATGCCAACCGTGCCAGGAGGCAACACCAACGGACCGACAATCATGATTGCCGAGCGCGCCGCCGATCTGATCGCCGGGAAGACGCTGCTAGCGCCGGCTTCGAGCGCGGTTCGATGAGCACGTTGTCGGTCGCACGATCGACGATGTCATGGCATCCGGAGCGGCGGATGAGGGTTCCGACAAGTGAGACTGGCTTTGAACCGCGTGGAGTCCTGGCGGCGGGCTTCACAAAGAAGACTTGCGGTGGTCGCAGCCGTCAATCACGTAACAAAAGGGGGAATTTGATGAGACGATCGATAAAAGCGGCCGTGGCGGCCGTCGCATGCACGCTTGCGGCGCTAGCGTTCAATGATTCCGCAGAAGCTGCCTCCGCGCCGAAATGCGGATTGAATACCGGCAAGGCTGCGACCGGTGCGCCCATCTCGATCGGCGGCATCGTTGGTCGGACAGGCCCGGCGGACTTCAGCTCTTCGGGCGATGCGGCTGCGGCGTATTTCAAGTGCGTCAACGAGAATGGCGGCATCAATGGCCGCCCGATCGAGTATACGCTGGAGGACGAYGCCTGGAAGCCCGAGCAGGCCGCTCAAGCTGCGGCCAAGCTGGTGACCGATAAGAAGGTGGTTGCCCTGGTCGGCAGCAACAGCTTCGTCGAATGCGCCGCTAACCAGGCGACTTACGAAAAGAACGAGGTGCTTGTCGTCGCCGGCGTTGGCATCCCCCGGGATTGCTTCTTTGGGAGGAACTATTCGTCAACGAACGCTGGTCCTCGGTTGAGCAACCTTGGCGCAGTGCAGTACATGCATGGGAAGTTCGGCATCAAGAGTGTCGTCTGTGTCGCGCCCAACATTCCCGGCGTCGGCGATTTCTCCTGCGACGGCGTCAAGGCGTGGGGTGCTTCCAAGGGTGTGGCGGTCAACGTGATCCTGATCGATCCCGCGGCGATCGACATGACTTCCATCGTCCTCCAGGCGATGTCGTTCAGGCCCGACCTGATCGAGGCGAGCTTGCCGCGTGACGGCGTGATTGCCTTGCTCAAGGCCGCCGAGGACCAGGACCTCGGTTCCAAGGTGAAGTTCGCCGCGCCGACCTCGGTCTACAATCTCGAGTTTCCGAAAACGATCGGTCCCTACTGGGACAACAAGGTCTACGCCCAGCTCGAGCTCGAACCTTTCGACAAGCAATCGCCCGACATGCTGAACTGGTATGCGGTGCTCGACAAGTATGCGTCCAAGAATGTCCAGCGCGATACTTTCAATCAGGCGGGTTATTTGGCAGCGCGTTGGATCGTCGAGGTCATGCTGACAATGGACCCGGCCAAGATCGACCGCACATCTGTTACGGCCGCCCTCCGCGGTATGAAGT
>NZ_JBFUES010000433.1:0-6043 GCF_056403875.1 Bradyrhizobium sp. P2_E8 | reverse complement strand
GCGGGTGAATGTCTCAAGGAACTGGTCGATGATGCCGGTGCCGGTCATGGCTTAGCTTCCTCGGGCACCCCGGCGGACGGATATCCTTGCGGCATCCGGCTCTGATCTTTTGGAGCGACTGTCACGCCGGTCTCTGCAGCGGCAGCACCGTCCCGCCTGACAAAGAAGCGACGGCGATTTTCGGCCCAGACCTTCTGACAATGCTGATAGTCCGCTGCATCTTCCGAAGAAACGGTGCGGCAGCGCGCAAGCTCGGAACGATCGATGTCTTTGGTCTGCTCTGCCTTTGGCGACGCAGAGGTTTCTTCCCCGCCACGGAGGTGAATCGCACAGCCTGCGACCACCAGCACCCCGACAGAAATGAGTAGCGACAACGCCTTGAATGGGCCTGTATCGGTCATCAGTGGAACATCCGCGCGTCCTGGGATCGATAGCCCTGCCCCGGCGTCAGAAACCGCCGGAGCTGTTCTCGCCCCTGGTCTTGGGCTGCGGCGCGTTGCGCAGCTTCAAGGCTTTGTGCCCTGCCCTGCGCCGCGACAGTGGCGGTGAGATCGGCAAGCTGCTGGGCCTGAAGTGCGAGGATTTGATTGCCGGCCTGGGTCGCCTGTAGGGCGCCGCTGGCACCCTGGCTCGACGTCACCAGCGCCGACGTCTGGATGCGGTTGGTATCGAGATTGCCGACGACACCGGCCTGAACGCGGAGCGAGTCCTGCAGCGCCGCGACAGAATTCTGCCATCGCGATTGAGCATTCGTGATCAGCAGCTGATTGGACTGGCTGCCGCTGGCCGGCGCATAGCTGGTCGAAAACGCGCGATCGATCTGCTGGACGTCGTAGGCAATCCGCTGCGCCTGAGCCAGCAACTGCTGGGTTCGCTGGATCGAGGATTGCAGTTGCTGCAACGATGAATACGGCAGACTTGCCAGATTTCTGGCCTGATTGATCAGCATCTGCGCTTCGTTCTGCAACGAAGTGATCTGATTGCTGATCTGCTGCAGCTCGCGCGCGGCTGTCAGCACGTTCTGGACGTAGTTATTGGGATCAAAGACGATCCACTGTGCTCGTGCGGGCGCCGTGACGCAAAGCGTCAGCGCGATCGTACCAGCGGCGAGAGATAGACCATGGCGCCTCATTGCGACTTCTCCAGATTGACGAGACTGGGAATCAGGTCCGTGGCCCAGGCGACGCCGCGGTGCTGAAGCCACGCCGGCACGAAGCGGTCAGGCCCATGTTCGGCGAGGAGCTGCGCGATGGCAGCCTGATCGGTCTGCGACCGCCTCGTCCATCAGATCACCACGCCGCCGCCGAACGAGAAGAACGACAGGAAGAAGCTCGAGGCGGCAAATGCGATCGACAGACCGAACACGATCTGGATCAGCCTGCGGAAACCACCGGATGAATCACCGAACGCGAGCGTGAGCCCGGTTACAACGATGATGATGACTGCGATGATCTTGGCGACCGGCCCTTCCACCGACTGCAGGATCTGGTTGAGCGGCTGCTCCCATGGCATGTTCGAGCCGGCCGCCCATGCGGGCGCTGCCGTCAGCACAACTGGGCCGGCAATCGCCAGCAAAGCGGCTTCTTGGAGAATGTGGAATCGTTGACGCATGTCAGTCTCCTGCTGGTGAAAGGCTGTAGTCGCCGGTGGCCCCAAGCCCCGTGACGAGGGCGAGCTCGGCGAGGCGACGGTCAGTACCGCGCCCCGCAAGCACGGCGACGAGGTTGATGGTCTCGGCGATCAGGGCGCGCGGAACCGTGATGACGGCTTCCTGGATGAGCTGCTCTAGCCGCCGTAGCGCACCGAGCGCACTGCCCGAATGAATGGTACCAATGCCGCCGGGGTGACCGGTGCCCCACGCCTTGAGGAGGTCGAGGGCTTCGGCGCCGCGGACCTCGCCGATCGGGATGCGGTCAGGACGCAGTCGAAGCGAGGAGCGGACAAGGTCGGATAAAGTGGCTACGCCGTCCTTGGTCCGTAGCGCTACGAGATTGGGCGCCTTGCATTGAAGTTCGCGCGTATCTTCGATCAGGACGACGCGGTCAGCGGTCTTCGCTACCTCGGCCAGAAGCGCGTTGGTCAAGGTGGTCTTGCCGGTCGATGTGCCACCGGCCACCAGGATATTCTTGCGAGTGGCGACCGCACTCCTCAGGGCGTCGGCTTGCCCGGAGGTCATGGTCCCGGCGGCAACGTAATCGCCGAGCGTGAAGACGGCGACCGCGGGTTTGCGGATGGCGAAAGCAGGGCCAGCAACGACCGGAGGCAAAAGGCCCTCGAAGCGCTCGCCGGTCCCGGGAAGTTCGGCCGAGACGCGTGGTGAACTGGCGTGCACCTCCGCGCCTACATGATGCGCCACCAGACGAACGATGCGCTCGCCGTCCGCTGCAGACAAGGTTTCGCCGGTGTCAACCAAGCCACTCGACAGTCGGTCAATCCAAAGCCGCCCATCGGGATTGAGCATAACCTCGACGATAGCGTCGTCTTCCAGGTAGCCGGCGATCGCCGCGCCAAGTGCGCTCCGCAGCATTCGCGCGCCGCGCGAATTAGCTTCCGATTGAATGGAATGGATTGCCACTGCCGCCCCCACCGAATGAGAACGTCTGGAGAGCGTCCTCAGATGGGTTGATTAGAGAAAGCACCAATGGATTTGGCGCAACAAGCGCTTACGGTAAGCGTAGGTTGGCGTAGAAAAAGAAAGACCAAGAACTCATACTTCGCACGCGAGCGAAGCAACCGGAGCGCTTCTGAACTTGATGGTATTCGTCGGCAAGCATGCTGCCGACGTGGTTCACCACTCCGCATCGGCATCCGTCGGCATGACGACGAGCAATTGTTCGTACAAAATGAACGTTTCGACTTCTTCGGAAACGCGAGCAGGCAGGAAGAGCGGAATTGAACGCATCCGCCGCCCGAAGGATCCAAGCCATGGTAGCGCGAACCAGACGAAGGCGGTGATCTGCATCGCGACATTGACAGCGAATGCGACCTGATAGGCCAGGATGGTCCTGTGGCCATCCACGAGCGGCCATTGCTGCAAGATGAAGCCGGTCCCGTATTGAGCCAGGAATGCCCAACCGAAATGCAGAACGTTCAGGGCACCGTTGGCACGACCGGTGAGTTCTGGCGGAAAGTAATCAGCAATCACCGCGAAGCTGACCACAGTCGCCGTTCCAACGATTGCGACCATCGACCAGGGTAACATTGACGGCACAGGCAAGCGAAGGATCAAGGATAGCTCGGCCGCGATGAACAGCCCAGCGATCACGGCCACGATAATCTCTACTCCACCCCCTCTTCGCCTGATGCAATGGACCAATGTGCCGAATATCCAGGCACCGCCGCAAAGGACGACCGACATTGTGAATAGCTGTCCGACAAGTCTCGTTCGATCAAATCCCTCGACGTCGGTTAGCCACGGTGCCGCCCACAATCCCTGCAGAGACCAGGCCGATCCCACGCAAGTGGCTGACAAGGGGGCAATTCGCCAGAACCGCCGATCGCGAAAGACGGAACTCAGTCCGCCAGGCATTGATCCTGCCGGCGGGATGATGGCTCGTTCAGGAACCACGAAGTAGATGAGCACGGCTGTGGCGGCGGTTGCCGCCGCCAGGATTTCAAAGATCTGTCGCCAGCTGATCCAGCCGAGCAGGTGTTCGGCAGGGGTTGTTGCGGTCACCGCTCCGAGCGAGCCCAGCATGATCATGTAGCCGTTCAGCAAGGCCACTCGTTCCTTCGGAAACCAGAGAACGATGGACTTCAATCCGGCCGTCAATGCCGCGGCCACCCCAAGGCCGATCATTGCTCGCGCAATCAAGAGCGATGGCAACCCCGTGGACATTGCGAAGAGGCAGGTGCCTGCGGCGGCGACCGAAAGCAGGCAGCTCTGAACCCGGCGAGGGCCAAAGCGATCCAGCAAAATTCCAATCGGGATCTGGGCCGCCGCGAACACCAGGAAGTAGACGGACGTGAGGAGCCCGAGATCGGCAGTGCTGAGCCCGATATCCGCGACGAGATGACTGGAGATCAGAGCGTTGATCGTTCGGAAGAGATACGAAAGATAGTATCCAGCAGCAAATGGGAGAAAAACGCGCGCGATGAGACGCCATGCCTCCGAATTTTGCATGCTGGCCCTTTTTGCTCCTCAGCGCATGCGAGCCGATAGCGCGTCCAGCTTCTTGTCGGGTTGGCTAAATTGGTGCCATCGTAGGCTGGCGCGGAAAAAGAAAGATCGGCAAAATCCCTGAGCTGCGCGGCTCAATCAGGTCTGGCTGTCCGTCTCCTGACGAACGATATCCTCTGGAATTTCGCGCAGAAAGCTCTGCCCCTTCTGCAGCCGGCGTCCGAGCGCCTCGACAAATCCCTCGAAACGCTCCCGGCCCTTCAGTTGTGCCGCAGCCTGGGCTTCATTGGGCAAGGGTGGCGTGATCGTCAGCCAGAAGCGGATGAACAGGGCCAGGGTCTCGGCCGTCAGACCGACGTCACGCTCAAGCCGCTGCATCTGACGCGATAACCGGTCAAGGCGACGGGCAAATGCGGCTTCCCGCCTGTCCTCTCCGTCCGGCGATAAAAATGAAATAACAGCAGCTTCCACGATCGCAGACCGAGAGAGCTTCTTGCGATCGGCGAGCTCCGAGATCCGTCTCAGAAGCTCTGGCGGGAAATACACGTTCATCCGGTCGCGCATTATTGCCTCACAGGTCCATACCATCGTTCGGGTCCAAGACGATCTGACGGGCGACACCGCGCATCTGCTGACGCATAAGTCGAGATTGGCGGACAGCGTCCTCATCGTCGTCAAGCACGACAGCAAACTCTTCTGCCGGCGTTGGCTCGGTCGTCTCCTTGGCGATCGCGACGTGATCGGGGAGTTCGGGCTCGCGACGAAGGCCACTGTTCGCCGTGTCTTCCTCGGCCTCCGCGGCTTTGTCAGTTGGCTTCCCCGTCCGCTTTGGCGATCCGAGCGCTGACCATCCGTCCGTTTGCGATGACCGACCCGCGGCCGCAGGATCGGGCGGCGGCAGAACCCGCTCGATGAACCGTCGATCCTCGTAGTAGCGGACCTTCTTCGCCCGGATCGGCGGCGTGCCCGCCACCATGACGATCTCGTCCAAGGGCGGAAGCTGCATGACCTCGCCGGGGGTCAAGAGCGGCCTTGCAGTCTCCTGACGGGAGACCATCAGGTGCCCCAGCCAGGGATTCAATCTGTGACCGGCATAGTTCTTCATGGCCCTCATCTCGGTCGCCGTACCGAGCGCATCGGACACCCGCTTCGCGGTGCGCTCGTCATTGGTCGCAAAGCTGACTCGGACGTGGCAGTTATCGAGGATGGCGTTGTTTGGCCCGTAGGCCTTCTCGATCTGATTGAGTGATTGCGCGATCAAGAAACTCTTGATGCCGTACCCCGCCATGAAGGCGAGCGCGGACTCGAAGAAATCAAGCCGCCCAAGTGCCGGGAACTCATCGAGCATCATCAAGACGCGATGCCGGCGGTCGCGGGCGTGCAGATCCTCCGTCAGGCGACGACCAATCTGGTTCAGCACCAGGCGGATCAGCGGCTTGGTCCTCGAAATATCCGACGGCGGCACCACCAGGTACAGCGTGGTGGGGCGGCTATCTGCGATCAGATCGGCAATCCGCCAGTCGCACCGGCAGGTCACCCGGGCCACGACGGGATCGCGGTAAAGCCCGAGGAACGACATCGCGGTGGACAGCACGCCAGAGCGTTCATTCTCCGATTTGTTAAGGAGTTCGCGGGCGGTCGAGGCGACCACGGGATGAGCACCCTGCTCGCCAAGATGCGCGCTGGTCATCATCGCCTTCAGCGTCGCTTCGATCGGCCGCTTCGGGTCGGACAGAAAGGCGGCCACGCCGGCCAAGGTCTTGTCCGCCTCGGCATAAAGGACGTGAAGGATGGCGCCGACCAGGAGCGAATGACTGGTCTTCTCCCAATGGTTCCGCTTATCGAGCGAGCCTTCGGGGTCGACCAGGACGTCGGCGACGTTCTGGACGTCGCGAACCTCCCATTCCCCACGACGGACCTCGA
>NZ_JBFUES010000432.1:0-6054 GCF_056403875.1 Bradyrhizobium sp. P2_E8 | reverse complement strand
CCTGTTTCGCTGCATTGCGGCTTCATACATTGTTAGTAATGGGGACGCGAGGCGCTGCATTTTTGCAATGCGACCGCCGCATCCCGCGTGTGCAGTCACAAAAAATCAACCTTAAAAATTAGGGTTAAGTGGCGCTTAAACATTTGCTGCCATCGTCCGCCTGTGAGTTTCCAGAACGTGAGGCGGCTGCATTGTGCCTCACCGGCCATAAGGACGAAGCCAATGCGTAGCGTTAAGTCTCTCCTTGCCGCGGGTGCGGCAACCCTGATCTCGTCGATGGCGTTCGCCGCCGATATGCCGATCGCGGCGCCCCCGCCCATGTACGCGCCGCCGGCCCCTGCGGCCGACTTCGGCGGCTGGTATCTGCGCGGCGACATCGGCTTCAGCAATCAGAAGGTGAAGCAGCTCAACCCGAGCTTCGTCGATCCCGGCATCAGCATTGCGTCCACCCAGGGGCTCGGTTTCGACACGGCCGGCATCTTCGGCCTCGGCGCCGGTTACAGGTTCAACAGCTGGTTCCGCGCCGACGTGACCGGTGAATATCGCGGCAACGCCAATCTGCATGGTCTCCAGATCATCAATTTCAACGGCGCCCCGGCCTTTACCGACGAGTATCATGGCAGCAAGTCGGAATGGCTGATGCTCGCCAACGCCTACGTTGACCTCGGCACCTGGTGGTGCATCACCCCGTTCATCGGTGCCGGCGTGGGTGCTTCGCGCAACACCATTTCAAACTTCCAGGACATCAACACGGTGAACGGCGGCGTCGCTTACGCGCCGAACGCTTCGAAGTGGAATTTCGCGTGGGCCGCGCACGCCGGTCTTGCCTACAAGGTCAACCCGAGCCTGACGCTCGAACTCGCGTATCGCTATGTCGACCTCGGAGACGGCGTCACCGGCGCTCTCACCGACTTCACCGGTTTCACCCGCGGCCGCACCATGCAGTTCAAGGACATCACCTCGCATGACCTGAAGTTCGGCGTGCGCTGGGACCTCAGCAGCCCGCCGGTCTACGCGCCGCCGCTCGTCACCAAGGGCTGATCGGCAAGCCCCATCGCTTAATCTCTCTTAACGGCGCGGGACCCTCCCGCGCCGTTTTGCTTTGCGTATTTTTCATTGCTCGTGGCAACGAAGGGCTCCGACGCAACCATTGGTTAAGGTTAACGAGCCATGATCATGGCGAAAGTTCGAGTTCGATGGAGCGTTCCGATGCGTAGGCTTTTGTTGGCGGCGGCGATGTTGGGGACGGTGTCTGCCGCGCACGCGGCCGACATGCCGGATCTGCCGTTCCTGCGCGGCAGCTTTACGGACGGTCTGTCGAGATCCAGCGTCAACTGGGAAGGCTACTATGTCGGCGGTCAGGGCGAGTACGGCGCGATCACGTCGAAGATCTCCTCCACCATCAACAGCGACATCCAGTCGACCTTCGTCACACCGGGCCCGGCCTACAATTGGCAACCGCTCGCGTTCGCGCACAGCAACAGCGCCGGCTATGGCGCGTTTGCCGGCTATAATGGGCAATGGGACGACGTCGTGCTCGGCGTCGAGGCCAACTACATTCATGGTGGTTTCAAGTCGACATCGAACTCGGTCGGACAGACGTTCAACAACCTCAACGCGGTCATTGCCACCACCGTGACATCCGCAGTCGTCGGCGTGTCTGACTTCGGATCCCTGCGCGCGCGAGCCGGCTATGCCTGGGGATGCTTCCTGCCTTACGCCTTTATCGGTGGCGGGGTCGGCAGCCAGACCGTCGATCGCTACGCCTCGGCGTCTCCGTCGTCGGTGCAGCCTGCGACGACCTTCGCGAGCAAGAGCAAGCTGGTCTACGGTTATTCCGGCGGCCTCGGCTTCGACGCCATGCTGGTCGGCGGCCTGTTCGTCCGTGTCGAATACGAATATTTGCGGGTGACGTCGGACATCGAGTCGAACGTCAATAGCGTCCGCGCCGGGCTCGGATACAAGTTCTGAGCGCCGCGCATGGCGCCGATTGACAGGCCCTGCGAGCCCTGATGCTCTGTCGCCAGACAGTGGGGGCGGCAGCGATGCAGATCTACGGCGATACCAATTCCGGCAATTGTCTCAAGGTGAAGTGGGTTTGCGACAAGCTCGCATTGCCCAACGACTGGATTGAGATCGACACCCGTAAGGGTGAGACGCGCACGCCGCAATTCCTTGCCATGAACGGCGCCGGCCAGGTGCCGACCGTCGCCTTCGACGATGGCCGTACGCTGGCGCAATCCAATGCCATCATCCGCTATCTCGCCCGCGACAGCGCGCTGATTCCGCGCGACGCCTTTGTTGCTGCCAAGATGGATGAATGGTTGTTCTGGGAGCAGTACAGCCACGAGCCCTATATCGCGGTGTGCCGCTTCCAGCTCGTCTATCTCGGCAAGGACGCCTCCGAGCTCGACCCCGAAAAGGTCAAGCGCGGCTATGCGGCGCTCGACCGCATGGAGCAGCATCTCTCCGGCAACCGCTTCCTCGCGGGCGAAGCGGTCTCGCTCGCCGACGTCTCGTTGCTCGCCTATACCCGCGTTGCGCATGAAGGCGGCTTCGATCTCGGCCGTCATGCGGCCGTTCGCCGCTGGATCGGCGAGACCGAGGCCTTTCTCGGCCTTCCGCCGGCGCGCTGAGTCCGGAGTACCTCATGAACGCCGGAACCGTTTCCATTCGTCGCGCGCGCCGCGAGGATGTCGCTGCGATCGTGGCGATGCTCGCCGATGATCATCTCGGGCGCGCCCGTGAGCGGGCGGAGGATCCGCTGCCCCCGGCCTATTACGAAGCGTTCGAGCGGGTCGAGCGCGAGCCAAATCTCACGCTGGTGGTTGCCGAGAGCGAGGGCAGGGTGGTCGGCTGCCTGCAACTTGCTGTGCTGTCAGGCATCAGCTCGCAAGGCGGCACCCGCGGTCTGCTCGAAGACGTGCGTGTTGCCACTGATTGTCGCAGCCGCGGCATCGGCGAGCAATTGGTGCAATGGGCCATCGCGGAAGCGAAAGCGCGCGGCTGCAATCTGGTCGAACTGTTGACGCATCAGACGCGAGTGGACGCGCAGCGCTTCTACAAGCGACTCGGATTCACAGCTAGTCATGTCGGCATGACTGTCCGCTTTTGAGGCAGCTCGCCGCGCACCTTGCGCAATCAGCAAATTCGGATCGCGCATTCGTTCATGTTAAGAGCCGGTAAACTACCCAGCCGTCGTTCACGTTGAGGTGGGAACGATCGGTGCTACGGCAGCGTCAGACACCGAGCTCGGTCGGTTCGGGGATTTCGATGACAAGCTATTCGATGATCAAGGTCGGCAACGGCTACGTTGTGCAGGCCAACGACAAGTGCATTTTGAAGGTCGGCAGCCGACGCAAGGCCGCGCAATTGATCAGCGAGGCCACGGACTTGCTGAACGCGCTCGCTACGGTGGAATCCCCCGATATCGCGCCCGAAGCGCCATCACTCGCGCGTGAGGTCCCGGAACTTCCTTGACGACTCTTCCCGTTTCCCGTATCAGCCGCGGCGGGACACCTCCCCCCAACGGGAGGCTTACTATCTGGAAGGGTAGAATATGACTGTAGCGAAGCCCGCTTCGCGGCCCACCGTGCCGCATTTTTCCTCCGGCCCCTGCGCCAAGCGCCCCGGCTGGAACGCCCAAAATCTCAAGGACGCAGCGCTCGGCCGTTCGCATCGCGCGAAGGTCGGCAAGACCAAGCTCAAGCTCGCGATCGATCTGACGCGCGAAGTGCTTGAAGTGCCCGCCGATTATCGCATCGGCATCGTGCCGGCCTCCGATACCGGCGCGGTCGAGATGGCGCTGTGGTCGCTGCTCGGTGCACGGCCCGTCACCACGCTCGCCTGGGAATCCTTCGGCGAGGGCTGGGTCAGCGACATCGTCAAGGAATTGAAGCTCAAGGACGTCACCAAGCTCAATGCGGCCTACGGTGAAATCCCCGATCTCTCCAAGGTCGATCCGAAGTCGGACGTCGTCTTTACCTGGAACGGCACCACCTCGGGCGTCCGTGTGCCGAACGCCGATTGGATCAGCGCGACCCGCGAAGGCCTGACCATTTGCGACGCCACCTCGGCGGCATTCGCGCAACCCCTCGACTGGGCCAAGCTCGACGTCGTCACCTTCTCCTGGCAGAAGGCGCTTGGCGGCGAGGCCGCGCACGGCATGCTGATCCTCTCCCCGCGCGCAGTGGAGCGGCTCGAGACCTACAAGCCGGCCTGGCCGCTGCCGAAGATCTTCCGCATGACCAAGGGCGGCAAGATCAACGAAGGCATCTTCGTCGGCGAGACCATCAACACGCCGTCGATGCTCTGCGTCGAGGATTATCTCGATGCGCTGAACTGGGCCAAGTCGATCGGCGGGCTCAAGGCGCTGATCGCGCGCGCCGACGCCAACACCAAGGTGCTGGCCGACTGGAAGGCGAAGACGCCGTGGATCGACTTCCTGGCCAAGGACGCTTCGATCCGTTCCAACACCTCGGTGTGCCTGAAGTTCACCGATCCCGCGCTCACCGCGCTCTCGGACGACGCGCAGGCCGACTTCAGCAAGAAGCTGGTCGCGCTGGTCGAGAAGGAAGGCGCCGGCTACGACTTCGCCTATTACCGCGATGCGCCGGCCGGCCTGCGCATCTGGTGCGGCGCCACCGTCGAGGCCAAGGACGTTGAGCTGCTGACGCAGTGGATCGACTGGGCCTTCGCCGAGACCAAGGCACAGCTCGCCAAGGCGGCTTAACGCGTTCTAACTCATTTTCGTCATGGCCGGGCTTGACCCGGCCATCCATCGATTGAGAGATGGACCCGCGGGTCAGGCCCGCGGGTGACGTTCCGTAAATGCAGCTCGCACCACGGATCATCCCCATGACCAAGCCCAAAGTTCTCATTTCCGACGCGCTCTCGCCCGCTGCCGTGCAGATCTTCAAGGATCGCGGCGTCGAGGTCGACTTCCAGCCCAATCTCGGCAAGGACAAGGACAAGCTCGCCGAGATCATCGGCAATTACGACGGCCTTGCGATCCGCTCCGCAACCAAGGCGACCGCCAAGATCCTCGAGAAGGCGACCAACCTGAAGGTGATCGGCCGCGCCGGCATCGGCGTCGACAACGTCGAGATCCCCGCCGCCACGGCCAAGGGCATCATCGTGATGAACACGCCGTTCGGCAATTCGATCACGACCGCCGAGCACGCCATCACCCTGATGCTGGCGCTCGCCCGCGAGATCCCGCAGGCCGACGCCTCGACCCAGGCCGGCAAGTGGGAGAAGAACCGCTTCATGGGCGTCGAGATCACCGGCAAGGTGCTCGGCGTGGTCGGCTGCGGCAACATCGGCTCGATCGTCGCCGACCGCGCGCTCGGCCTGCGCATGAAGGTGGTCGCGTTCGATCCGTTCCTGTCGCCGGAGCGCGCCAAGGACATCGGCGTCGAGAAGGTCGATCTCGACGACCTGCTCAAGCGCGCCGACTTCATCACGCTGCACACTCCGCTCACCGAGAAGACGAAGAACATCATCGATGCTGCCGCGATCGCCAAGATGAAGAAGGGCGTGCGGCTGATCAACTGCGCCCGCGGCGGCCTCGTCGACGAGCAGGCGGTGGTCGATGCGCTGAACTCCAAGCACATCGCCGGCGCCGCCTTCGACGTCTTCGTCGAGGAGCCCGCGAATGCCAACGTGCTGTTCGGCCATCCCAACGTGATCTGCACGCCGCATCTCGGCGCCTCCACCAYCGAAGCGCAGGAGAACGTCGCGCTCCAGGTCGCCGAGCAGATGTCGGACTATCTGCTCACCGGCGCGATCTCGAACGCGGTCAACTTCCCCTCGATCACGGCTGAAGAAGCGCCGAGGCTGAAGCCGTTCATCGCGCTCGCCGAGAAGCTCGGCTCGTTCGCCGGCCAGCTCACCGAGAGCGGCATCCTCAAGGTCGAGATCACCTATGAGGGCCATGTCGCCGAGATGAAGATCAAGGCGATCACCTCCGCCGTGCTGTCGGGCCTGCTGCGGCCGATGCTGGGCGGATCACCTCCGCCGTGCTGTCGGGCCTGCTGCGGCCGATGCTGGGCG
>NZ_JBFUES010000431.1:0-6068 GCF_056403875.1 Bradyrhizobium sp. P2_E8 | reverse complement strand
TCACATGGTCGCGCATGATCTGGCGGGTGGGATCGCGACGCTACTCAACCGCAATCTTCCGGAAGTTTTTGGCGAGGGTGATCCGGTACGTCGAAAGGCTGCAATTCAAGAGCTCTATACTGACGACTGCGTGCTGTACGTGCCGCCTGGCGCGCTCGTCGGCCATGACGCGTTGGACAAGTTCGCGGGCGATTCTCCGGGCGACGCATCCCCATTTTGCTTATACGCCACATGGTGTCCCACAGGTTCTGCACAATTCGGGACGCTTGGCGTGGGGCTCCGGGCCGAAAGGCGAAGCGCCGGTGTACACCGGTGTGGATTTCATCATCGCGCGCGACGGCAAGATTGCGGCTCTTTACGTATACCTCGACTCGCCGCCTGCATAGTGGTGTTCGATTGGCTAAGCGAGGAGGCGCGGCGTACCTAAGCGGCCAGCAGGCTTCTCGATGATGTCGCAGATCGTCAACAGGTCGCAGCCGGCCCGATCGAGCAGCATGACGCACGTGAATTCGACCACGTTCGCTGCACTTCGGTTGCAATCGAAACTTGGACTTGGGCATTGCGCTCTGTTGGTGATAGCGTGAGAACCCAAGTCAGTCCCGGCGACCAACGGCAAGCGAATTCCGTACGCCATCGGGCCGGCTGATCACCGCGGCCTGTCAAGGTCAGCATCCAGGTTCGCGCACTATCGGTAGCGAGCAAAAGTCATGGAAAAGCAAGTCAGGCGAAATGGATCGTGAGTTTCTTCGAGCGTTTAAAGACAGAAGCATCCGCTGAGTGGCGGGCCTACACCGAGCATCCCTTCACGAACGGATTGGCAGACGGCTCGCTCGCCGAAGCGGCGTTTCGTCACTACCTCGCTCAGGACTACCTGTTCCTCATCGAGTTTGCGCGCGCCTACGCGCTCGCGGTCTACAAGTCGCCCAGGCTTGCCGACATGCGTGAAGCTGCAGCCGGCCTTTCGGCCATCCTTGATGTCGAGATGAACCTGCATGTGAAGCTCTGTGCCGAATGGGGTCTATCGCCGACCGACCTTGAACAGACCCCTCCGGCGGCCGAGATGCTGGCCTATACACGCTACGTGCTCGACGCGGGAATGCGCGGCGACCTGCTGGCACTCAAGGTGGCGCTGGCCCCCTGCGTGATCGGGTACGCGGAGATCGCGACGCGGCTCGCCTCGCGCCCCGATGCGGACGCTGCGACGAATCCCTATCGCGTCTGGATCGCCGAGTACGCCGGCGCGCCGTACCAGGAGGTCGCGGCGAAAGCGCGGGCGCACATGGAGCATCTCGCCGATCTCTACGCCACGCCGGCCCGCGAGGCAGAGCTGATTGCGATCTTCAAGGAAGCCACCCGACTCGAGGCAGACTTCTGGGAGATGGGCTGGCGCGCGGGCCAGCTTGTTCAATAGCCCTCGGCAATCGTCAGGCTCATAACCTGAAGCTCATACACGCGGAAGCATCGCTGATTAATGCGCGCAGTCGCGCGGTCCTGTAGCCAACAGCCCGTTGTAGCAAACAGCACGAGTGGTGATGGTTCTGAGCCAGCCGTAGTCGCCGCGATGGAGCGTCCAGTCATGGCAGTGACTGTCGATCCGTCCGATCATCAGCATCGATATGGATCTGGTCCGAGTGCATCATGCTGCTGGTGTCTCCTGCCAACTCCTCGCTGAATGGTAGGCGACGGAGCTCGCGCCTTGTTCCGAAGGTCTTCATGGTCAAATGGGCCGCGCCTGCCGGGTAGCGACAAGAAACAAAATGCCGGCGATCACGCCCAGGATCCCCGGAGATGGGACCAGCAGCAACGTCAACAATGCGAACCAGACGATCACCGCCCAGCCGAGCCACGACCCAGGCGTGATGCTCCTTCCGGCAAGCGTCCACTGGAGAACGCCCAGCAAAATCGAGGGTATTGCAAAGCTGCCTATGCTTGCCCAGAAGACGGCAACGTTCTGCAATGCTTCGATGCTGGGCTGCTGCGTGCCCAGCTTGAGCGGCACCGCCGCCCAAAGGCCCTGGGTGACCCAATCAAGCATTTTTGGTCCTTTAAAGATGATGCTGAGGATGAGGTGACCAACGCCCAGTGTGACGAGGATTGCCGCGCCAATTCGTTGCAGAACCTTCGTAGCCATCATGGGATTCTCTGTGGGTCGCTCGATCATGTGGCGGTGGGCCGTCATGTTCGAGTTGGTTCAGTGTAGGTGTCGCGTGTCGCACGAATGCTCGCTATCGCTGCCGCGCGCACGAGATTGTCGATCTCGGGTGGCGGTGCTTCACCGCGCGAGATGTGCGGACGCACCCCCGCATAGGGGATGTCAATGATTGCGAATCTGGTCGAGCGTTTCAACGTGGGCGACACCTCGCCAAACAGCCGTCCGGTTATGTCGTCGAGGACGACGTCAAGCTCCTTTCCCAGGCGCCGTGCTTCGCGCTCCATATCTGGCGGCCAGCCGCCTCCTACAAACTCCTCCCTCCGATGCATGATCGCGATCCGAGCACCCGTTCGATCCGATCTGACCCACTGAGGCACGAACAGACTGGCGGCAATGGCGGCGTCGTCAGGATCATCGTGTTGGAGCGCCGCTGAAAACCCCCGTTGAAATGCCGCCATTTTGCCAAGCCACAGGCGGCCCAGCAGTTCATCGCGTGATTGAAACCGGTGATAGATCGATCCGGACGGCGCCCCAAGCGCATGGGCGATCGCAGACATCGTCGCGGCGGGTACGCCGGAGTTCGCGATGATACGCGCTGCGGCATCCAGAATCTGGTGTTCGGTAAACTTCGACGGCCTCGGCATCACGAATTAGATACTAGATTCTAAAATTAAAATCAAGTAGATGAATCGCGAACGCGAAGTTGCGCTGCAAAACAGGAGGGTCACCGATGATTGTCGCCGTCCCTGGCTCATTGGCAGATCAGGTCAGGCACGACAGGGGTCCCTGGTCGGTCTGCCCTAACGCCAACTCGCGCTGTCACCCGAATGCGTCAGAGCACAGGGCGTCTCACGCAAGCCGTGGAGATCATGCGCGATGACCTTACCACCTGGCCAACGCGCGATCGCTTCCTTTCCGCGTTTCGGATTGCCGCGCTTTGCGAACCGTTTTCCCGGGAAACCAGAGGTGGTGCGATTTGAGTTGAGCAATGATGGCCGTGTCGTTGGCGAGGTAGGACCGGATCGTTGGGGGGCGTTGCCGCGAACCATCCAGCTCAGCGACCTCCATTGCGTCACAACCTGGAGCAGTCTCGGCCACCGCTGGGAAGGGGTCGGCTTTCGCGACTTCTGCACCGCGTTCGCTTTGGATCAAGCTGACCAGGACCGACTGGTCGTGTTCCGCGGAAGCGATGGCTACCACGCCGCTTTGCCACTGGTCGATCTGTTGCAGCCGGAGGTTCTGCTGGCCGATCGTCTGGACGGCGCGCCGCTCCCGGTGGCTCATGGAGCGCCGCTGCGGTTGGTGGCACCGGCCCACTACGGGTACAAGAACGTCAAGCATATCGAACGGATAGAGTTCGGCGTCCATCCGGGTCGTTATCGCCCGGCAGGACCTGGCTTTATCATGCATCCGCGGGCTCGTGTCGCGGTGGAGGAGCGCGGTGTCGGGTTTCCAGGGTGGCTCCTGCGGCGCGCATATCGGCCTTTGATCGCCCCCACCATAAAGCGTTGCGCGGAAGCGCTCGAAATGTACCAGGCGAAGAATCATTCGCCGGCGACGTCGGAGCACATGACGAGACCAGGGGAGGGGCTTCCATGAGCACACCCGCGCATCCGGCGAGCAATGGGGCGTGGATGCTAATCGGCTTGCGCTCGGTGGTTTCATGCTGCTGGCGGCGCGCGCCAGCAAAGCTCGGGCGAAATGCGCCGCGAGAACGGAAAGGCGTGTCCGCTGTTTGACGGGTCGATGCTCCGCGCCGCTTGCGGACCGTCGAAACAAAAAGCGAGTGGCTGGTCGGACGCGATCCAGTTTCGCAAGCCATCCGTCGTGCGACGTCCGTCCGCAGAGGAGCATCTGACGGACAGGAAAGGCGCGGACAGGGCTTCACGCCGTCAGCGCGCCACGAGAGGCACATAGTGATCGAGTTCGGGATCCGGGAAATGGATGGTCCGGCCAAGTTCCGCCGAGCGATAGAGTCCCATGAGCATTTCCATGACGCCGACCCCGTCATCGAAGGTTTCCGCCGGGCTCAGGCCTCGCCTGAATGCCTCCACCATATGGCGGTTCTCGTCGGTGTMGCCGTAGATGCCGGCTTCGTCCTCGACGACCGGCATCAGACCTTGCTCGGAATTCTGCTTCTCGACGAGGTCCTCGCCCTCCGATCCGCGGATCGCGCGGGAGAGAAAGACCTTGAGCCCGGTCGAGAGCGAGGAGAACTCCATCGAATATTCGGGACCAAGCAATTCAAGCTGGATGCGCAGGCCGGCGCCGACATAGGCCCATGAGGTCGTCGCCTCGATCATCAATTGATGGCCGTCGGCATCTTCCAGCGTGAGCATCCCGCGCGCGAAATCCTCGACCGGACGTTTGGTGAAATCGACCCCCATTCGCGTCTTGAGATCGGCAGCGTAGCGGGGGCGCGTCCATTTGAGATTGGCCGTCGTGGCGCTGGCGCTGAGCAGCCGCAAGGAGTCGCGCTTTGCGCCGGGCGCGGTCAGCATGAAGCGCGCGACCTCGACCGAATGGCACATCATGTCGGAGAGTACGCCCCCTCCCTGTTTGTCGCCCTGCCAGAACCATGGCTCGTGCGGTCCTGAATGCTCCTCGGCGGCACGCGCGAGATAGGGGCGCCCGCTTCCGGGTACGGCGCGCCGCCAGATGATGTCCTTGCCGCGCATCACCGCGGTCGAGAACAGCTGGTTCTCCAGATAACCGTGAAGCAGGCCTGCATCTTCGACGAGCCTGCGCATTTCCCGTGCTTCGGCCAGCGTGCGGGCGAGTGGCTTTTCGCAGGCAATGGCGCGCAGGGGCGCCCCGGCCTTGGTCACGCGGTGGATCTCGCGCATGATGTCGAGACGGCTGTCGTTCGGCGTCAGCAGCCAAAGCGCATCGACCTCGCCGGACATCGCCATCGCCTCGATACTGTCGAACACGCGCGCCGGCCCGAGGCCGAGACTGCGCGCCTTGTCCGCGATACGCGTGCGCCGCTCGGCAGAACGGCTGTAGACGCCGCCGACGCTGACGTTGCGCACGCCGAGCATGGATTGCAGATGGAACGCGGCGATGAAGCCGCTGCCGACAAGGCCGATGCGCAGCTGTGGAAGTTCCGTGAGCTTCTGCATGTCTGAGACCTCTTTCAATGAAGATGCGGCGGTTCAGAGAGACGTGGGCGTTCTGCGTTGCCTGCCCGGGATCGCGGCCAGCAGGGCCTGTGTATAGGGATGCTCCGGTCGTTTCAGCAGATCCGCGGTCGGCCTGATCTCGACGATCTCGCCGAGGCGCATCACTGCGATCCGATCGCAGACCTGGGCGGCGACGTTGAGATCGTGGGTGATGAACAGCACCGCCAGCCGCAGCCGCGCTTTCAATGACTCGAGCAAGGCGAGCACCTGCGCCTGGACCGAGACGTCGAGCGCCGACACCGGTTCGTCGGCCACCAGCACTTCCGGGTCGAGCGCCAGCGCGCGCGCAATTCCGATCCGCTGGCGTTGCCCTCCCGAGAATTCATGCGGAAAGCGGCGCGCGGCACTTGGGTCGAGACCCACGAGCTCGAGCAGTTCCTCGGCCCGCGCGTAGGCCTGCGCCTTCGGGACACCATGCGCGATCGGTCCGTCGGCGATGATCCGCCCGACGCGGCGACGCGGATTGAGCGAGGCGAAGGGATCCTGGAACACCATCTGGACGTGCTTGCGGGCGGCGCGCAGGCGGGCCCCGCGGGCCTCGGAGAAATCCAGATCGCCGATGCGGACCACGCCCGCGTCGGCGTCGGTCAGGCGCATCACCAGCCGGCCGATCGTGCTCTTGCCCGAGCCGGACTCCCCAACCAGGCCAAGCGTCTCGCCGCGCCTGATTTCGAAGTGCACGTTCTTCACGGCCGCGACCTCGGTCTGCGAGCTGAACCAGTCGTTGCCCCGAT
>NZ_JBFUES010000430.1:0-6097 GCF_056403875.1 Bradyrhizobium sp. P2_E8 | reverse complement strand
GCGGCCGCGGCCGCCCGCTTCACGAGTTCGGTACCGCCGCCCCGTGCCTTGGCGGTCGCGGGGCCCAGCTTCAAGCCGTCGTCGCAGAACACGACCAGGATGCCACGGGCGGCGGCAGACAACGGGACGAAGCCGACCTTGATGGCATCTGACATGGGTAACTCCTTCAAAACATGGGGCTTTTTGCCGCTCGGCGGTTCCGGCCACGGGCCGGCGCTGAACGGCGATTCACTGGACTTTCCACACTATGGGCCACCGGCCGGGCAGATGCCAAGCACCGCCCGTGGCCGCCAGGCCACAACGAGCGAAATATTAACCATATATTGAGGGTGCCATGGGCCAGCCATTTTGTTGACGGATCAAAGGGATGGTAGTGAGAGAGGAAGCTGGCTAAGAGCTGTTTGTCCGACCTCGGGGATCCCCTTTCGGGGATTGGTTGGACGGCAGAACTCCGGTCGGCATTGGGGACTTGGTGGGATTCGTGCGGTAGCGCATGGGGTCAATCGATAGGTATATCTTCCGCACGACGCTGGCGTCGTTTGCGCTGGTCCTGGTCAGCCTCACCGGCGTGATCTGGATTACGCAGGCGTTGCGCGGCATCGACCTGATGACGAGCCAGGGTCAGACCATCCTCACCTTCCTCGGCATCACCAGCCTCGTCGTGCCCGCGCTGGTCCTGATCATCTCGCCGATCGCGCTGATGATCGCGATCTCGCACACGCTGAACAAGCTCGCGACCGATTCCGAGATCATCGTGATGAATGCCGCCGGCTTCTCGCCGTTCCGGCTGTTCTATCCGTTCTTCTACGCCACCTGCGTGGTGGCGCTGCTGGTCGCCTTCATCGCCGCCTATCTCGCGCCCGACGGCATGCGGCGGATCAAGCAGTGGGACGCCGAGATCACCGCCGACGTGCTCACCAACATCCTCCAGCCCGGCCGCTTCGCCCAGCTCGACAAGAACCTGACGATCCGGATTCGCGAACGCCAGCCCGGAGGCATTCTCGCCGGCATCTTCATCGACGACCGCCGCGATCCAAATGAGCGCGTCTCGATCGTCGCCGAGCATGGCGAGGTCATGAAGAACGACAACGGCTCGTTCCTGGTGCTGGAGACGGGCAATCTCCAGCGCTTCGAGGCGGGCAAACGCGATCCCGCGCTGGTGGCGTTCGGCCGTTACGGCTTCGACATGTCGAAGTTCTCGGGCCAGGGCCGCGACGTCACTCTCGGCATCCGCGAGCGCTATCTCTGGGAGCTGTTCTCGCCGTCCGAGGACGATCCCGTCTACAAGCAGATTCCCGGTCAGTTCCGCTCGGCCTTGCATGACAGCCTGCTGGCGCCGATCTATCCGTTCGCCTTTGCCGTGCTGACCTTCGCCTTCCTCGGTGCGCCTCGCACCACCCGCCAGAGCCGCAATTTCTCGATGGGCTCGTCCATCGTCGCGGTGTTCGGCCTGCGCATGGCCGGCTTCGCCTGCTCGGTCATGGCGGTGAAGTCGCCGGGCGCGGTGCTGGTCCAATACGCCATGGTTTTGGGCGCCATCGGCGTCGGGATGTGGATGATCGTCGGCGGCATCGTGGTCGAGCCGCCGCCCCGCCTCATGGAGGCCATCAACAGGTCGAACGCGCGGATCGCGCGGCTGTTCGGACGGCCGGTCACCGCATGAGCATGCTCACCAATACACTCGGGCGCTATTTCGCCGGCCGCTTCGTGGTCGCGGCGCTCGGCGTGTTCGCCGGCATCTTCCTGCTGCTGGTGCTGGTCGACTACATCGAGATGGTGCGCAAGACCTCCGGCCTTGCATCCGCCTCGGCGATCATGGTGGCCGAGACCTCGCTGTTCCGGGTGCCGCAGCTCCTGGAGAAGCTGACGCCGTTCTGCATGCTGATCGGCGCCATGACCTGCTATCTCGCCCTCTCCCGCCGGCTGGAGCTCGTGGTTGCGCGCGCCGCCGGCGTCTCCGCCTGGCAGTTCATCTCGCCGGCGCTCGGCAGCGCGCTCCTGATCGGGGTGATCGCCACCGTCGCCTACAATCCGATGTCGGCCAATCTGCGCGAGCTCTCCAAGCGCATGGAGGCCGASCTGTTCGGCTCGGCGCCCGGCGGCGGCATCCAGGACGCCTCCGGCTTCTGGCTCAACCAGGTGACCAACGACGGCCAGACGATCATCAATGCGGCGCGCAGCGAGCAGCAGGGTGTCCGGCTCACGGGGCTCACGCTGTTCCGGTTTGATACAGAGCAGCACTTCAAGGAGCGCATCGAGGCGCGCGAGGCGGAGCTCGAAGCCGGACAGTGGATATTCAGGAACGTCCGCCGCTTCTCGCTGGACGGGCCGCCGATCGAGCAGGCCGTCCTGGCGATTCCGACGACGCTGACCGAGGCCCAGGTCCGCAACAGCTTTTCCACACCCGAGACTGTGTCCTTTTGGCAACTACCGAGCTACATCCGCTCCTCCGAAAGCTCAGGCTTCGCGACAGCCGGCTATCGACTCCAGTATCACAAGCTGTTGGCGCAGCCGTTTTTGCTCGCCGCCATGGTGATGCTCGCGGCCTCGGTGTCGTTGCGTTTCTTCCGGATGGGCGGCGTGCAGAAGATGGTTTTGAGTGGCGTGGGTGCAGGCTTTCTGCTCTACGTTCTGTCGAAAGTGACTGAAGACTTGAGCAAGGCTGAGTTGATGCATCCGATCGCTGCGGCGTGGTTGCCCGTGGTGGTGGGCGGCCTCACCGGCTTCTTGGCCTTGTTGTATCAGGAGGACGGTTAGTGACTGCCGTCCGTCGAGGGCCCGTGTCTCGTCTGACGCGCCGCACCGTGGTGCGCGCGAACGGGTGCGGCTTGTCCGTTCGCAGGCTGCTGCTCGCTGTCGTCGCCGCGGCCTCGCTCGGCGCGCTGATCGACCTTGCCGCCGTGGCACCGGCCTCCGCCCAGAGCTTCACCTACAATCCGCTGCCGCCGCGTCCGAAGCCGCCGAAGGTCGCCAACGACAACCAGATGCTGGTTCAGGCGAYCGAGGTCGACTACGACTACAACAATTCGCGCGTCTCCGCTGTCGGTAACGTCCAGCTGTTCTACAACGGCACCAGCGTCGAGGCCGACAAGGTCATCTACGACCAGAAGACCAAGCGGCTCCATGCCGAAGGCAACATCCGCATGACGGATGCCGACGGCAAGATCACCTATGCCGAGATCATGGATCTCTCGGACGACTACCGCGACGGTTTCGTCGATTCGCTGCGCGTGGACACCGCCGACCAGACCCGCATGGCGGCGAGCCGGGCCGACCGCTCCAGCGGCAACTACACGGTGTTCGAGAACGGCGTCTACACGGCCTGCGCGCCGTGCAAGGACGATCCGAAGAAGCCGCCGCTGTGGCAGGTCAAGGGTGCGCGCATCATCCACGACCAGCAGGAGAAGATGCTGTATTTCGAGACGGCGCAGCTCGAATTCTTCGGCGTGCCGCTCGCCTACATGCCCTATTTCTCGACGCCCGACCCGACCGTGAAGCGCAAGACCGGCTTCCTGATGCYGTCCTACGCGTCGAATACGCCGTTCGGCTACGGCGTCGAAGTCCCGTTCTACTGGGCGATCGCGCCCGACATGGACATGACCCTCAACCCGCGCATCACGTCCCGGCAGGGCGTGTTATTCCAGGCTGAATTCCGCCAGCGCCTGCTGGACGGCGCCTATCAGATCCGCGCTTATGGCATCAACCAGCTCGACCCGGGCGCACTCGCCGGTCAGCCCGGCGACCGCGAGTTCCGCGGCGCGGTCGACACCAAGGGACAGTTCGCGCTGAATGACAAATGGGTCTGGGGCTGGGAAGGCGTAGTCATGTCCGACTACTACTTCTTCTCGGACTACCGCCTGTCGCAGTACCGTGACCCGCTCGGATCGTTCCTGATCCTGCCGACCGACGCGATGTCGCAGCTCTACCTGACCGGCGTCGGCAATCGCAGCTTCTTCGACGCGCGCACGATGTACTGGCTGAGCTACTCGGGCAACCAGAGCCAGGTGCCGATCGTCTACCCCGTGATCGACTACTCGAACGTGCTCAACTATCCGGTCTTCGGCGGCGAGTTCAGCTACAAGACCAATTTCGTGAACCTGTCGCGTGATACCGCCGTGTTCGATCCGATCACGACGCTCGCCAACACCAACAGCCTGTGCACGACGGCGTCGGCCGATCCGCTCGCGCGCACGCCGTCGCAGTGCCTGCTGCGCGGCTTCCCCGGCACCTATACCCGCCTGTCGGCGGAAGCGCAGTGGCGCAAATCCTTCACCGATCCGCTCGGCCAGATCTGGACGCCGTTCGTCAGCCTCCGCGCCGATGCGATCAACTCCTCGGTCTCGAACCAGCCGGGCGTGTCGAACTACCTGCCGGTCGGCGACACCCAGGCGTTCCGCCTGATGCCGACCGTCGGCCTCGAATATCGCTATCCCTTCATCAACGTTCAGCCCTGGGGCTCCACCACCGTCGAGCCGATCGCGCAGATCATCATCCGCCCGAACGAGACCTATGCCGGCAAGCTGCCGAACGAGGACGCGCAGAGCGTGGTGTTCGACGCCTCGAACCTGTTCAACGTCGACAAGTTCTCCGGTTACGACCGCGTCGAGGGCGGCGGCCGCGCCAATGTCGGCGTGCAGGCCACCACGCAGTTCGACAAGGGCGGCGCCGTCAAGGCGCTGTTCGGCCAGTCCTACCAGCTGTTCGGCATGAACTCCTACGCGGTTCAGGACTCCATCAACACGGGCCTGGATTCCGGCCTCGACAAGCCCCGTTCCGACTACGTGGCGAGCCTCGCCTACTCGCCCAACCGCACCTACACGTTCAGCGTCCGCTCCCGCATGGACGAGCAGACCTGGAACGTCCAGCGCTTCGAGGCCGAAGGCCGCGCCAACTTCGATCGCTGGTCGATCGCCATGATGTACGGCAACTACGCGCCGCAGCCGGAACTCGGATATCTGACGCGCCGCGAGGGCATCCTGACCACGGGCTCGCTCAAGGTCGCGACCAACTGGGTGGTGTCGGGCTCGGCACGCTGGGACCTCGAGGCCAACAAGATCAACCAGTATGTGCTCGGCGCGGGCTATGTCGACGATTGCTTCGTGCTGGCGGCGAACTATGTAACTTCGTATAGCTACTCCGCGGGCACGACGCCGCCCGTCCTGAGCCATGCGTTCATGTTCCAGATTGGCCTGCGTACGCTGGCGACCTCGTCGACGAGCAGCGGTTCCGGCGTCCTCCAGTAAACGGTTTGAAGTGCCGGTCGCGTTTTCCCAATCGCAGGTTCACCGCGGCTGACATGCGAGCGATAAAAATGACGACTGCTTTGCCTATGTTCCGCCTCCTCCTCCTCGTCCTTGCCGCCCTGTTTCTGGCGGCCGCGCCGTCGCGCGCGCAGAACATCGTCGTCATGGTCAACGGCGATCCGATCACCGATTTCGACATCGACCAGCGCTCCAAGCTCGACCAGCTGACGACGCAGAAGACCCCGAGCCGGCAGGAGGTCATCAACGAGCTGATCGACGACAGGGTGAAGCTGAAGGAAGGCAAGAAGTACGGCGTCGATCCCGGCGTCTCCGACATCAACCAGTCCTTTGAGGGCATGGCGCAGCGCATGCGCATCTCGACGGATCAGCTGACCAAGTCGCTCGAGGTCAAAGGCGTCCGCCCCGAAACGCTGAAGGCCCGGATGAAGTCCGAGATGGTCTGGACCAGCCTCGTGCGCGGCCGCTTCAAGGAGAAGCTGATGGTCGGCGAGCGCGACGTCGCGCAGGCTGTGCAGGCCCAGACCGGCGACAAGCTCCAGATCGAGGGCACCGAATACAAGATGCAGCCGATCGTGCTGATCGTGCCGCGCGGCTCCTCCCCGACCTTCCTGGAGACGCGGAAGAAGGAGGCCGAGACGTACCGCTCGCGCATTGCGAGCTGCGAGGAGGCCAATTCGCTGTTCCGCTCGACGCCGAACGCCACCATCCGCGACAGCGTCACCAAGACGACCGCAGAACTGCCCGATGCACTGCGCAAGGTGCTCGACGACACGCCGATCGGCCATCTCACCGCGCCCGAGGTGACCAAGGCCGGCATCGAGATGGTCGTGCTG
>NZ_JBFUES010000429.1:0-6116 GCF_056403875.1 Bradyrhizobium sp. P2_E8 | reverse complement strand
GGGGTTGATGGCGCGGATGCGGGCCTCGACCTCGGCGAGCTCGGGCTTGGTGACGAGGTCGGTCTTGTTCAGCACGATGACGTCGGCAAAGGCGATCTGGTTCTTGGCCTCGGGCGCGTCCTTCAGACGGTCGGACAGCCATTTGGCGTCGGCAACCGTGACCACCGCGTCGAGGCGCGCGTTCTTCTGCACGTCCTCGTCGACGAAGAAGGTCTGGGCCACCGGCGCCGGATCGGCAAGGCCGGTGGTCTCGACGATGATGGCGTCGAACTTGCCCTTGCGCTTCATCAGCCCGTCCATGATGCGCACGAGGTCGCCGCGCACGGTGCAGCAGATGCAGCCATTGTTCATTTCGAACACTTCCTCATCGGCGCCGATGATGAGGTCGTTGTCGATGCCGATCTCGCCGAACTCGTTGACGATGACGGCGTATTTCTTGCCGTGGTTTTCCGACAGGATGCGGTTCAAAAGCGTGGTCTTGCCGGCACCGAGATAGCCGGTCAGAACGGTCACGGGAATTTTCTGGGAGGTCGCTTCAGACATAACTACTCCGGGGTCGGGCTTTTCCGCGCGACGCGAGGCGGGGTGGCCCCTGCCCTAGTGGTCAAGCGCGCTGGTCAGGGCCTTTATATTGTGCCTGACCATGTCAATGTAAGTGGGGGCAGGCCCCTTTTCACCCGTCAAACCGTCCGAAATCAAGGTCCCGCCGACCTTTGCCCCGGTCTCGGCGGCGATCCGCCGGATCAGGCGGTCGTCGCTGATATTCTCCAGGAAAACGGCCGGGATCCGCGCGGCCTTGATCTGACCGATGATGGCGGCGATGTCCCGCGCGCTGGGCTCGGTTTCGGTGGAGACACCGAGCGGCGCGATGAACCGGATACCGTATTCGGCGGCGAAATAGCCGAAGGCGTCATGGGTGGAGATCACCTTGCGCCGCTCGGGCGGAATTTTCGCAACGGCCTCGCGCACCTCGCGGTCGAGCGTTTCGAGCTTTTCCAGATAGGCCTTGGCCTGAGCGCGGAAGAAGTCCGCATCATCAGGATCGGCCGCGGCCAGCGCGTTGGCGATATCCGTCACGTAGACCTTGGCGTTGGGAACGGACTGCCAGGCATGTGGATCTGCAGCCGAGCCGAGCTTCAGCGGCGCGATGCCCGCGCTGGCGGTGACGATCGTTGCCTTGCTGCCGGAGGATTGCACGAGGCGCGGCAGCCAGCCCTCGAGGCCGAGCCCATTGACGACAACGAACTTTGCATCCGCGATCCGCTTCGCATCGCTTGGCGCCGGCGTATAGACATGGACGTCGCTGTCGGCGCCGACCAGCGTCGTGACGCTGACCCGGTCGCCGCCGACGTTGCGGACGAAATCGCCGAGGATCGAGAAACTGGCGACGACGTTGAGCCGTTCCGCGGCGTGCAGCGGCGAGGCGATCAGCAGCAGGGCAAAGAGCGGAAGGAAGCGCATCGCCGTCACGCTTCCAGATGCCGGCCGGGAAACAACTGCCGGACGATGCCGCCGACGCGGCCGAACAGCACCGAGACGATGTAGAGCATAGTCGCGACCAGAATGATCGCAGGGCCCGACGGCACGCGGGTCTGGAACGACAGCACGAGGCCGGCATAGCCCGAGACCGCGGCAGCGACGACCGCGATGCAGATCATGACAGTGAGATCGCGCGACCAGAACCGGGCAATGCCCGCCGGTAGGATCATCAGCCCCACCGCGAGCAGCGTGCCGAGCGCCTGAAAGCCGTTGACGAGGTTGATCACGACGAGCGCGAGGAAAGCGAGATGCGCCGGTCCCCCGGCCCGGCTGACCGTGCGCAGAAACAGCGGATCGACACTCTCGATCACCAGCGGGCGGTAGATCACGGCCAGCACCAGCAGCGTGACCGTGGCGTTGAAGGCGACCACCAGCAGCGTCTGGTCGTCCATCGCGAGGATGTTGCCGAACAGCACGTGCAGCAGGTCGATATTGGTGCCCTTGATCGAGACGATGGTCACCCCCAGCGCCAGCGAGGCCAGATAGAAGGTCGCGAGCGAGGCGTCCTCTTTCAGCCCGGTCGAGCGCGCGACCACGCCGGCGAGGATCGCGACCGCAAAGCCCGCGATCAGGCCGCCGGCCGTCATCGCAAACAGATTGAGGCCGGAGAGCAGGAAGCCGACGGCAGCACCGGGCAGGATCGCGTGCGCCATGGCATCGCCGACGAGGCTCATCCGCCGCAGCATCAGGAATACACCGATCGGCGCGCCCGCCAGCGACAGCGCAATGACGGCGGCAAGCGCCCGCCGCATGAACTCGAATTCGGTGAACGGACCGATCAGCGCGTCATGGAGCATTGGGCGTCACGCCGCCCGCGAATGGGCATCGTCGGCCGCGCAGGCCGCGGCGCTGTCGTCGAACGCCTCGCACATCCGCATTGCGACGACGAGGTTTTCCGGCGTCAGCACCTCCGCCGTCGGGCCCCAGGCCACAGGGCCCCGCGCCAGCACCAGGGTCTCGGTGAAATGGCTGCGCACCATCTCCATGTCGTGCAGCGCGGCGAGCACGGTGCGGCCCTCGCCATGCCAGTGCTTCACCAGCGCAAGCAGGTCGGTCGTGGTCTTGCTGTCGATGGCGTTGAAGGGCTCGTCGAGCACGATCAACCGCGCATCCTGGAGCAGCACGCGCGCGAACAGCACGCGCTGCATCTGGCCGCCGGAAAGCGTGCCGATCGGGCGGTTCTCGAAGCCATTGAGACCGACGGACGCGATCGCACCGAGGATTTTTCCGCGCGCGGCCTTGCCGATGCCGCCGAACAGGCCGGTGCCGCGCCACAGCCCGGTGCCGACGAAGTCGAACACCGAGATCGGGAAGCTGCGGTCGATCTCCGCGCTCTGCGGCAGATAGGCGATATCGCGGGAGTCGAGCCCGCCGAGATGGATGCTGCCGTCGAGCGGCCTGAGGATGCCGACGATGCCGCGCAGCAAGGTCGATTTGCCGGCACCGTTCGGGCCGATCACGGCGACCAGCGCGCCTGGCGCGACCTCGCCGTTGAGATGGTGCACGGCCGGATGCCGGTCGTAACCGAGCGTGACGTTGTGGAAATGCAGCGCCGCCATGGTCACCTCATCGCCAGAAAGACGATGCCCCAGAGCACGGCACAAACGGCGACCGCAGCGCCAAGGCGGCCCGCCATGGTCATGCGCAGGATCGACCAGGTCGCGGCCTGGGCCGGGTGCGGCGAGGCCGCATCATGGACATGGGCGTGGGTGTGGTCGTGCCCATGCGAATGCGCGTCGCCATGAGAATGGCCGTGCGCATGGTCGTGATGGTGGGCGTGGGACGCGGCGGGAACCATGCTTCGACGTTATATTATAACATTACGCCTGTCCACGCCGGGCTCAGGGCTTGCCGATCACCATCGCGATGGCGGCCGCCACGAACGGGAACGGYACCGAGACGGCGCAGCGGAACCAGACGAACCGGGCCGGCATGAACGGGATTTCCCATAAGATCACCCGCTGGAAGGCGAACAGCGCCCAGGCGACGACATAGGCGACCACCTGCGGCACACCACCGCCCGACTTCAGCGCTACGGTCCCGATGGAAAAGCCGATCACGGGGCCGCCGGGCGTGGCGGCACCGGCGACCACGGCGGTCGCGACCCCGAGCCAGCCGCTGTCCGGTCCGAGCCAGCCGGTGATCACCTCCTGCGGAATGATGGCGGCGATATAGCCCGAGCCGATCACGCCCAGCGCAATCCGCGGCACGATGTTGATGAAGTCCATCGAGCCCTCGCGCAGCGAGGCCTTGAACACCGGGGGCCCGCGGCGAAAGGCGATCAGGCCGACGCCGAACACCGAGCCCCACAGCAGGATGTCGATAAGGAGCGCCGCGCTCAATTCGCCTCCTCGTCGCTGTCGCGCTTCGGATAGAGCCGGACATAGACGAAGCGGCCGAGGCCGCCTGCGAGCACCGGCAGCGGCAGCGAGATCACGATCCGCCACAGCGTGAAATCGGTGCCCATGATCGGGATTTCCCAGGCGACCGCCCGGCCGTAGCCGATCAGGGTCCAGCTCACGACCATGGCGATGGTGGCGCCGAAATCGGCGCCGACCGCCAGCAGCGCGCTAGCCACGGGATAGGCGGTGAAGGGACCGCCGGGCAGGATCGCGCCGAAGGCGGTGCCGATCAGAAGGCCCTTCAGGCCGGATTGCGGCCCGAGCGAGCGCGAGACTTTTTCGTGCGGCAGGATCTCGGAGATGAAGGCGCCGAGCAGGCAGCCGGCCAGCACACGCGGCAGGATGCCGCCGAACAGCGACAGATCGTGGGTGAGAATGTCGAGAACGCCGTCGGTGCCGTCACGCCGCCAGACCAGCGCCGCGCTGACCGCCACCAGGGCCGCGATGATGATCGTCGACCAGCCGATCGGCTTGCGCACACGGCCCGGCCGCGGCTCGGACTCCGCATCCTCGGCAGGCGCCAGGTCTTTCGGGGAAGGGTCTGACAACGGGCTCGGGTCGGCTCGAGGGTGATGCCCATCCTGATTAAGGGCGCCGTCCATGCGATGCAAACGGAACGATGACGGGAAGCGATGCGCACCTCGCGCAGGCCCATGCGAAGCAGCAGTCGAATTCCGCACAGCAAAAAGGCGGCCGCGCATGCGACCGCCTTTCTCTATTCTGTCATTCCGGGGCGGCGAAGCCGAACCCGGAATCTCGAGATTCCGGGTCTGGTGCTGACGCACCGTCCCGGAATGACGGGATAATCTCAGGCCTTGTCGAACAGGGACTCGACGTATTCCCAGTTCACGAGGTTCTCGACGAACGCCTTGAGATAGTCCGGACGGCGGTTGCGATAGTCGATGTAGTAGGAGTGCTCCCAGACGTCGCAGCCGAGGATCGGGGTGGCGCCGTGCACCAGCGGATTCTCGCCGTTCGGGGTCTTGGAGATCTCGAGCTTGCCGTTCTTGACCTGGAGCCAGCACCAGCCGGAGCCGAACTGGCCGACGCCGGCCGCCTGGAAGTCGGTCTTGAACTTCTCGAAGCCGCCGAGGTCCTCGTTGATCTTCTTCTCGAGCTTGCCGGGCAGCTTGGTGCCGCCGCCATTGGGCTTCATCCAGCTCCAGAAATGGATGTGGTTGTAGTGCTGGCCGGCATTGTTGAACACCGCGGGGTTCTTGCCGAACGAGCCCTTGACGATCTCCTCAAGGGACTTGCCTTCCCATTCGGTGCCCTTGAGCGCGTTGTTGCCGTTGGTGACGTAGGCCTGATGATGCTTGTCGTGGTGGAATTCCAGCGTCTCCTTCGACATGAACTGGCCGAGGGCGTCATAGGCGTAAGGGAGTGGGGGCAGCGTAAAGGTCATGGGTTCTTGTCCGCAACTGGTGGGGAACGTTCTAACGGTCACCCCTTATAGAAGGTTCCGTCGCCGTTAAATACCGTCAATTTGCGAAAAGGCCTGATGCGGCCGCTTGGCCGGATTGCATAAAATCGTCGCAGCGTGGGGGGACGCTTCGACAGGCCGTAAAATATCATTGCCTTTGAGGCGCTTATGGCAGAACGAACGCACCACGGCGCGGAGACGCGAAAGAGAAAGCAATGAGCATCGAGATCGACATCCTGAACGGCGACGCTTCGTGGCGGATCGCACAGCCCCTGCTCAGCGCGGTCTGGGGACGCGACGCTGCCGAGAAGCCGTCGTGGAGCCACGTCAAATGGGCCAATGCCGACCTTCGCGTGCTGATCGAGACGCCCGAAGACGGCCTCGTCTGCCACGTCGGCATCTACTTCCGCACCGTCACCTGGAATGGACAGAAGGTTCACATCGGCGGCATCGGCGGGGTCTGCACCCGCGAGGACCGGCGCGGCCGCGGCTACGCCACCATGGCGATCGACGCGGCGGTACACACCATCCGGGCCAACGAGGCGGTTCGCTTCGCCCTTCTGTTCTGCGAACCGCATAATTTTGCGTTCTACGAGGCCCGCAGCTGGCTGCCCTTCAAGGGCGAGGTCTATTGCGAGCAGCCAGAGGGGAGGATCCGCTTCACCCACATGGCGCCCTATGTCTTCAACATCGTCCGCGCGCCGACGCTCGGCACCATCGACCTCTGCGGCCTGCCATGGTGAGCCCTGCGT
>NZ_JBFUES010000428.1:0-6117 GCF_056403875.1 Bradyrhizobium sp. P2_E8 | reverse complement strand
GAGGTCGCTGCCGGCCTGATGCAGGCCGCGCGCGGCCTCCAATGTCGTCGGGAATTCCGCCACCGAAACCCGATCGCGCACAGCGTCCGCGACATTCTCCTCGGTGGTGTCGTCATGGCTCGCCAGCGGAATCTTGTACTGATGCGCCAGCGCGACGATCTCGCGCATGTTGGTCGCCGCATAAGCCTTCTGATACTCGAAGCGCTTTGCGAACAGCTCGTCGAGCTCGGCGTCGGTCTTGCCGCCGTTCTTGCCGCGGTAATAGTCGCGCAGCTTGCCCTCGTCGCGGAACTGGCGCTGGCCGGGGGTGTGATCCATCAGCGACATCAAGCGGACGTCGGGACGGTCGATCAGCTCCTTGGCCTCCTCGACCACGCTCGGCATCGGGATTTCGCAGCGCAGATGCAGGAAGTGGTCGGCGCGCAGCAGGTCGGCGTCGCGCGCGGTCGTGATCGCGGCGGCGAGCACGCCGGCACGGCCGTCGACTTCCTCGGCGCCGTCCTCGCGCCAGACCCGAAGCGAGTCGAACACGGTGGTGATGCCTGATGTGGCGAGCTGGCCGTCATAGGAGACGACGGCGGCAACCGGATTCCAGAACACCTTCGGCCGCGGCACGTAATGCGCTTCGAGATGGTCGGTGTGGAGCTCGATCAGGCCCGGCATGATCAGGTCGCCGCCGGCATCCTCGGCGCCCGCAGGCGCCCTGCCCTCGCCGATCTCGGCGATGCGTCCATCCGCAAGAGCAAGCCAGCCCTGCTCGATCACCCGGTCGGCCAGCACGATCCTGGCATTGGCGATCACGGTGTCCTTCGGCTTGGCGTTCATTTCCATTTCCTTCAGGCCGCGGCGGCAAAGCTGGTGACATCGACGATGCGGTCAGCAATCAGATGCCGGATTTCGTCGTCATGGACAATGGCGACCATGGCGACGCCCTGGCGCTTTTTCTCGGCGATCAGCTCGACCACGACGGCGCGGTTGGCGGCATCGAGCGAAGCGGTCGGCTCGTCCAGCAGCAGGATCGGCAGGTCGGAGATGAAACCGCGCGCGATGTTAACGCGCTGCTGCTCGCCGCCGGAAAAGGTCGCGGGCGGGAGCTGCCAGAGTCTTTCAGGAATGTTGAGACGGTGCAGCAGGTTGCCGGCGCGCTGCTGCGCCTCGGCTCGGGCCATGCCGTTGACAATCAGCGGCTCGGCGACGACGTCGATCGTGGCGACCCGCGGCACCGCGCGCAGGAACTGGCTGACATAGCCGATGGTCGCGCGGCGCACGTTGAGGACCTGCCGCGGCTCGGCAGTGGCCAGATCGATCAGCGCGCCGCGATGGCGAATGCCGATGCGGCCGGAGTCGCAGCGGTAATTGCCGAAGATCATCTTCAGGATCGACGACTTGCCGGCGCCCGACGGGCCTGACAGCACGACGCATTCGCCGGGGTTCACCTGGAAGGTCACGCCGCGCACGACAGGCAGCTCGATGCCGCCCTGCAGGTGCATCGTGAAGGTCTTGTTGGCGTCGGCGATGTCGATCATGGCGGTCATCGATGGGCTCATGGCGGCAGAATCGAGGAGACGAGGAGTTGGGTATAAGGCTCGCGGGGATCGTCGAGAACCTGGTCGGTGAGACCGGTCTCGATGACGCGGCCGCCCTTCATCACCATCACGCGATGCGACAATAGCCGCGCGACTGCGAGATCGTGGGTGACGATGACGACGGCGAGATGCAGCTCGGCAACGAGGCTGCGCAAGAGATCGAGCAGGCGCGCCTGCACCGACACATCGAGGCCGCCGGTCGGCTCGTCCATGAACACCAGCCGCGGCTCGGTGACGAGGTTGCGGGCGATCTGGAGACGCTGGCGCATGCCGCCGGAATAGGTCCGCGGCGCATCGTCGATGCGCGCGACGTCGATTTCCACGCGCGTGAGCCAGTCGGACGCGGTGTCCCGGATGCGGCCGTAGTGATTCCATCCCACCGCCATCAGCCGCTCGCCGACATTGGCGCCGGCGGAGACCGCCATGCGCAGGCCCTGCGCGGGATCCTGGTGCACGAAACCCCAGTCGGTGCGGAACAGGAAGCGCCGCTCGGCCTCGCCGAGCGTGGCGAGATCGCGGCTGACGCCATCGCGCATCCGGTAGGAGACGTGGCCACCGCTGGCTGCGAGCTGGCCGGAGAGGAGCTGGAGCAGCGTCGACTTGCCCGAACCGGATTCGCCGACGATCGCCAGCACCTCGCCKGAATAGAGCGAGAAAGACACGTCGCGGCACGCGGCGATGCGGCCGTAGGACTTGCTGAGCGAATTCGCGACCAGCAGCGGCTCATCGTTCTCCAGCATGTCGTGATCAGCCATTTGATGTCTCCTGCGCCCTCTCCTTGTACGGCGCAGCACTCAGGCTGCCGTGATGGCCGGCGGCCTGACGGCCCTCGCAATAATCAGTGTCCGAGCAGACGAACATGCGGCCGCCCTTGTCGTCGGTGACGATCTCGTCGAGATAGGAATTTTCGGCGCCGCACAGCGCGCAGGGCGCATTGAAGCGGTAGGGCTCGAAGGGATGATCCTCGAAATCGAGCGACACCACTTTCGTATAGGGCGGGATCGCGTAGATGCGTTTCTCGCGGCCCGCACCGAACAATTGCAGCGCCGGGCAATTGTCCATCTTGGGATTGTCGAATTTCGGCGTCGGCGACGGATCCATCACATAGCGCGCGTTCACCTTCACCGGATAGGCGTAGGCGGTCGCGATATGTCCGAAGCGGGCGATGTCCTCATAGAGCTTCACATGCATCAGGCCGTATTCGGCAAGCGCATGCATGCGCCGCGTCTCGGTCTCGCGCGGCTCGAGGAAGCGCAGCGGCTCCGGGATCGGCACCTGATAGACCAGCACCTGTTTCTCGTGCAGGGCCGCCTCGGGGATGCGGTGACGGGTCTGGATCACGGTCGCCTCCTCCGTCGCCGTCGTGGTGGCGACGCCGGCGGTCTTGGCGAAGAATTTACGGATCGAGATCGCGTTGGTGGTGTCGTCGGAGCCCTGGTCGATCACCTTCAGCACGTCCTCAGGCCCGAGGATCGCCGCCGTCACCTGCACGCCACCGGTGCCCCAGCCATAGGGCATCGGCATTTCGCGGCTGGCGAACGGCACCTGATAGCCGGGGATCGCGATCGCCTTCAGGATGGCGCGGCGGATCATCCGCTTGGTCTGTTCGTCGAGATAGGCGAAATTGTAGGCGGGCGCGTTCATTCCGCGGCCTCCTTCATGGCATCCGGCGCATTGGCCTCGGCAAACTCCTGACGCAGCTTGCGCAGCAGGCCGAGCTCGGACTGGAAGTCGACATAATGCGGCAGCTTCAGATGCTCGACGAAGCCGGTCGCCTGGACGTTGTCCGAATGCGACATCACGAATTCCTCATCCTGCGCCGGCGCGAGCGCCTCTTCACCCAGCTCGCGGGCACGCAGTGCGCGGTCGACCAGCGCCATCGACATGGTCTTGCGCTCGCTCTGGCCGAAGGCGAGGCCATAGCCGCGGGTGAAGCACGGCGCTTCCGTCGCAGAACCCTTGAACTGGTTGACCATCTGGCACTCGGTGAGCTCGATCGAGCCGAGCGGCACAGCGAAGCCGACGTCCTCGGCGGAGAATTCGACCTCGACCTCGCCGAAGCGGATCTCGCCGGCGAAGGGATGGTTTCGGCCGTAGCCGCGCTGGGTGGAATAGCCCATCGCCAGCAGAAAGCCTTCGTCGCCGCGCGCGAGATTTTGCAGGCGCAGGTCGCGGTCCGCCGGGAAGTTCAGCGGCTCGCGGGTGAGATCGCCGACGCTGGCGCCGTCCTCGGCCTGCGGCGAGGATTCGATCAACCCGTCGCGGCCCAGGATATCGGTCACGCGCGGCGTCGGTGCGGTCGAGGATTCGGCTGTCGCGGGCGCCTCGGGCACAAAGCCATCGGCCAGCGAGGGATCGAGCAGGCGATGCGTATAGTCGAAGGTCGGCCCGAGGATCTGACCACCGGGAATGTCCTTGAAGGTCGAGGACACCCGCCGCTGCACCCGCATGGCGCCGGTGTCGACCGGCTCGCTGGCGCCGAAACGCGGCAGCGTGGCGCGGAAGGCGCGGACCAGGAAGATCGCCTCGATCAGATCGCCGCGCGCCTGCTTGATCGCGAGCGCCGCGAGCTCGCGGTCATAGAGCGAGCCCTCGCTCATGACGCGGTCCACGGCCAGACCAAGCTGCTCCGAGATCTGGTCGAGCGTGACTTCCGGAATGCCTTGATCGCCGCGCCGCGCATTGGCGAGCAGGCGATGGGCGTTCTCGATGGCGCGTTCGCCGCCTTTGACTGCGACATACATATGCCTAGCTTCCTTTACTCGCGACACGCGTTGTGCGCGGGATCGCGACCACGGCGTCATCGGCGACCAGCACCACGTCGATGCCGCGCGGAAACAGCGTCTCGTTGACACGCAGTCGCTCGAACAGGTCGGCGGGCTTGATCGAGGCCCGGAGCGTCGCGACGCCGTCGATGCCGGGGCCGCGCAGCTCGAAGCCCTGCCCTGCGTCAAGGCTATCGACCTGGAGGATCAATGTGGTCGACCGATCCGGGTATTCGCTGGTGCCGAGCGCGAAGCGCTCGAGCGCCGGAAGCAAGGCGCCATCGCTGATCAGGGCAAAGCTTGCGATCGAGGAATCCTGAATGACCGGCGCGCCGGTGTGGAACTTGAGCCATTTCACGACGTCGGAACTCTCTGCCATCCGCGCATCGAGCCAGAGCGGCGTATCGTGATCGAACAGCGTCAGCGCGATCGCAGCGACGCCGCGCATCATCGGCCCGGGTGTTCCCGCCATCGGTACGATGCGCTGAACCGAGCCTGGCCGCGCCATCGCGTCCATGACCGAGCGAAAGGTCGATTGCGCCGACAGCACCTTGTCGGCGAACCCCGGCGGCAGTTCCGCAATCGTGGTCATGATCTCACCCCTCACCGCGCACCATGGTGTAGAAATCAACCTTCGTCGCGGCGGTCTCGGCCGCCGCCTGCTTGCGCCGGATCGTAAGCTGCTCGCGCAACGGTGCGATAACGTCCCGCTCGACCGATGCGGAAAAATCCCGCGACTGCACCAGCGCATCGCACAGCGCGATCAGCCGCGCCTTCTCACCGTCGCGCCCGAGCGTGTAGCCGAAGCCGACCTCCCCACTCGCAAGCCGCACCGCGGCGCGCGACACCGTGGCTTCGCCGAGATTGAACGGGGCGCCGTCGCCGCCGACCCTGCCGCGCAGCATGACGAGGCCGTTTTCGGGCGTGCGCAGATCCTGATGGGCCGGAAGGGCGAAAGCGCGGAGGCGAGCGGCGATCTCGCCCGCCTCCGCGTGCGCCAGCACGGCCATCGCGGCCTTGCGCTGGGCTTGCTGATTGTTCTGCTGCGTCACCCGATCCACCGAACTTGCCGAATCCAAGTTGTCTATGATAGTAGACAACTTCATACGGAAGCGCCATGACTGTTTCGTGACAAGCGTGTGATTTTCGGGCTAGGCTGACCGGCGATATGAGCATGCAGGACACCGCCTCCACGGGCGTCGCGCTATGGCGCCTCGTTGCCGACGGCATCGAGCGCGGCATCGCCGACGGCCGCTTTGCCGCCGGCGACAAGCTGCCGGGCGAGATGGAGATCGCCGAGACCTATCGCGTCAACCGCCACACCGTGCGGCGGGCGCTGGCAGCCCTCGCCGAGCGCGGCCTGGTGCGCGCCGAGCGCGGCAGCGGAACCTATGTCGAGGCGCAGCGCATCGCCTATCCGCTGCGCTCGCGCACGCGCTTCTCCGAGATCGTCGGCGCCGGCGGCCGTGAGCCGCGCGGGCAGTTGATCGAGGCGGCCGACGACGTCGCGACGCGTGAGCTGGCGCGCGAGCTGGGCTTGAAGGTCGGCGCGCCGCTGGTGCGGATCGAGGCGATCCGCCTCGCCGACCGCACGCCGATCTGCGTCTCCACGACATGGCTGTCGGCGGAGTTGTTTCCGGATGCGGGCAGCGTGTTTGCAGCAACGCGCTCGATGACGAAACTGCTCGAGCACTTCGGCGTCCGCGACTATCGCCGCGGCGCGACCCGGATCACCGCCGGCATCGTCGATGCGACCGACGCTGCAC
>NZ_JBFUES010000427.1:0-6123 GCF_056403875.1 Bradyrhizobium sp. P2_E8 | reverse complement strand
AGGCGCGCGTCAGTTCAGCGCACTCGCGCATCATCCGAGGGCGCCTCTTCACCCATCATTCGTGCTTTCGTCGGCGAAAACGGCTGATGGAGCCACAATCGGTTGATTGTGCAGGGATCACCTCTAAGGGACTCAATCAGAGACCGTCATGCCTGAAGTCATTTTCGCCGGCCCCGCTGGCCGCCTCGAAGGCCGCTATCACCCGGCCAAGCAGAAGAACGCGCCGATCGCGATGATCCTGCATCCGCATCCGCAGTTTCACGGCACGATGAACCATCAGATCGTGTACCAGTGCTACTACGCCTTCGCGCATCGCGGCTTCTCCGTGCTGCGCTTCAATTYCCGTGGCGTCGGCCGCAGCCAGGGCTCATTCGACCACGGCACCGGCGAATTGTCTGATGCGGCGGCAGCGCTCGACTGGGCGCAGACCATCAACCCCGAAGCGCGTGCCTGCTGGGTCGCCGGCTTCTCCTTCGGCGCCTGGATCGGCATGCAGCTTCTGATGCGCCGTCCCGAGGTCGAAGGCTTCATCTCGATCGCGCCGCCGGCCAACCTCTACGACTTCTCGTTCCTCGCGCCCTGCCCGTCGTCGGGCCTGATCGTGCATGGCGAGAAGGACGCGGTGGTGCCGCCCAAGGACGTCAACACGCTGGTCGAGAAGCTGAAGACGCAGAAGGGCATCGTGATCGACCAGCAGGTCATCCCCGGCGCCAACCACTTCTTCGACGCCAAGCTCGAGCCGCTGATGGAAACCATCACGGCGTATCTCGACATGCGTCTCGCCAACGTGCGCTGAGATTGACATGGCCGCGTTCGTAGCCCTGCTGCGCGCGGTCAATGTCGGAGGCACCGGCAAGCTGCCGATGACCGAGCTCAAGGCGATGTGCGAAGAGCTCGGCTTCGCCGCCGTGCGCACCTATATTGCGAGCGGCAACGTCGTCTTCACCAGCCGCAAATCAGAAGCCGCGATCAAGAGCGCACTCGAACAGCGCCTCCACGCCTACGCCGGTGCGCCGGTTGGCGTACTCGTGCGCAGCGCCGCCGCAATGGCGCAAGTCGCGGCCGACAATCCCTTTCCGAAAGCCGCGCCCAACCGCACGGTTGCGATCTTCCTCGACAAGGCCCCGCCCGCGGATGCGCTGTCCGGTATTCGCGGCCAGAAGAACGAGGAGTTGCGCCTCGGCCGCCGCGAGATCTACGTCCACTATGGCGAGGGCATGGGGACATCGAAGCTCGTCATCCCCGCCGCGAAAACCGGCACCGCGCGCAACATGAACACGATCGCGACGCTGGCGAAGATGGCCGCGGAGCTCTAACGCGTCTGGCGCGCCGGAGATCAATTCACGCCTGTTTTCTGGAGAACTTCTGTCCCGGGGTAGCTCAAGATGAAATTTGCCGTCGTCACATATGGCACCGAGGGCGATACGCGCCCTATGGCCTTGCTGTGTAGGGCCCTGGTGGATGCTGGCCACGAAGCCCATCTGCTCGCTGACGCCGCTACGTTGGGCTACGCTGCTGACTTGAATATCACCACCACAGCGCTCGCCGGCGACATACGCGCCATATTGCTCCAAGACGCAACGCGCGAAGCACGGCGCGGTGGTTTCACCGAGACCGCCAGAGCTTTTGCGCGTCTCGCCGCCACAAATTCCGAAGCTTGGCTCCGCACGACAACCGCAGTTGCGCAAGGGTGTGACGTCATTGTTCTTGGCGGGCTCGCAGCGTTTATCGGACTTTCCGCCGCGGAGGCGTTACGAGTGCCCGCAATCGGCACCGGCCTCATCCTAATCACGCCGACCAGCGCATTCGCTTCTCCCTTCCTGCGCCCCGGCGCCGTGCCTCGTTTCATGAACAGAGCGAGCCACAAGCTGATCAATGCGTTGATCTGGCGCGCCTTCAAACCATCCATCAACGCGGCCCGCACCGCGGCGTGTGGTTTGCCTGCTCGCCGACATCTGTGGAACGAGCATCCGATGCTCTACGGAATCTCCCCCAGTCTCGTGCAGCCGCCCGCCGACTGGCCCCCAAACGCAACGGTCTGCGGTCAATGGCTTGCGCCCGTCGCCGAGTGGATCCCGCCGAAGGACTTGTCTGAATTCTTAGCTGCCGGCGAACCGCCTATCTATCTTGGCTTTGGAAGCATGGCGGCCCTGGGCGGGCCGAGCCTGATGACACAAGTGCTGGAGGCGCTTCGGGGGCGTCGGGCGCTGCTGCACCCTGGTTGGGGCAATGTAGACGCGGCTGATCTGCCTGCGAATGTCCATCTATTGGCAGAAGCGCCACATGGCTGGCTGTTTCCCAAGACAAGCCTGATCATCCATCATGGTGGCGCAGGCACAGCACATGCCGCCGCCCGCGCCGGCGTTCCCTCCGTCGTCGTTCCGTTCGCTGGTGACCAATTCTTTTGGGCTGAGCGACTGCTGCGGGTGGGCGCCGCACCAGCGCCAGTTCCCGCCAGGGGACTGAGCGTTGACCGGCTGTCCCTCGCCATCTCCGAAGCAGGTAAGAGCGCCATGCGCGACAATGCGGCCGTACTCGGCGCATCAATTGCCAAAGAGGACGGATTGACGGCGGCCGTCGCGGCCATTGAGGCGTTGACGAAATCGGCGCTCGCATCAGGTGGCGTATCTCGAGCTGACTATGTCTGAGATGGGTTGTGACCCTCACAGCGGTCTCGGCGACGCGTGGTGATTGTGCGCGAAGGATTCGGTGGCCTGGCCTGCGCCTTGCCGGCGCTCAAGAGCATAAGTGACGCCAGACGATGCCGTAAGAAAAGTGCCGGCCGCACCGATGCCGGATGGCGACATCGGCATAGCCCCTAGGCGGCAAGCTTGAGCAGATGGGCGTCGTGGCGCACGAGGAAGGCGCGGAGCAATTGCGGATAGTCCGCGCCGACGGCGCTCCGCACGCTCGGACGCTTCGCAAGCTCGGCCCGCCACGCCCGCACCTTCGGCACATTCGTGAAGATGCCGTGCTCGGTCAGTTCGTCGAACAGGTCAAAATAGCGGAAGACGGGTGCGAACACCGCGTCGACCAGGCTGAACCGTTCGCCGGCGAAGAACGGACCTGCGCTTAGCGCGACTTCCACACGTGCGAACTTCGCGACGAGCGCCTGACGCTTGCTCTCGAACGTCGCCGGATCCGTCGTCGTCTCCAGGCCCCAGAGATCGCCAAGGATCGCCGAGCCGAACTCCATCCAGGCGCGATGCTCGGCGCGCTTCAACGCATCCGCCGGATGCAGCTTGAGGCCTGCTTGCGTCTCCTCGATGTACTCGCAGATCACGTTGCTCTCGAACAGCGCGACCTCGCCCTTCTCCGTCGTCACTACCAGCACGGGCACCTTGCCGAGCGGCGAGAGTTTCAGAAACCAGTCGGGCTTGTTGGCGAGATCGATGTCGATCCGCTCGAACGGCACGCCCTTCTCGTTGAGCGCGATCACGGCGCGCTGCACATACGGGCAAAGCTTGTGGCTGATGAGTTTCAGTGAAGCGGTCATGGCAATGATCCCGGCGGTTCGATGCAACTGCATCAAACATAGATGCAACTGCATGCACCCGTCAAGATCAATGCATTTGCATCAACCGACCGTGATCGTAAGGCCTGGACCTCAGGGCCGCGCGATCACCCCGCCCGTCATCGGCATCGGCACGCCTGTGGTCGCCGGATAGGACAGCGGCAGGCCCTTCAAGCCACGCGCAGCGAGGAAGCCGAAGGCTTGCGCCTCGATGGCGTCAGAGGCCCAGCCAAGCGCCTCGGCGGGCTCGACGGAGGCCGAGCCCACCCGCTCCCGCAGCATCCGCAGCATGGTGAGGTTGCGGGCGCCGCCGCCGCAGACGATCCAGCTGCGCGGCCGCCGCGGCAGCAGCGGGATAATGCGGGCGATCGCCGCCGCGGTGAAGGCGGTGAGCGTCGCCGCGCCGTCGGCCGGCGAGACATCGCCGAGCTTCAACGCGGCAAAGTCGTTGCGGTCGAGCGATTTCGGCGGCGGCGCCACGAAGAACGGCAGCTCCAGCGCCCGCGCGATCCAAGCCTGGTCGGCCGTTCCGAGCGCGGCGAACTTACCCTCCGCATCGAACGCCTGGTTCATCGTGCGGTACATGAAATCGTCGAGCAGCGCATTGCCTGGCCCGGTGTCGCAGGCGATCAGCGTGTCGTTGCCGTCGATATAGGTGATGTTGGAGACACCGCCGATATTGACCACGACGATCGGCCTTTCGCGCGCCAGCGAATGGGCCAGTGCCCGGTGATAGACCGGCACGAAGGGTGCGCCCTGCCCGCCGGCCGCGACGTCGGCGGCGCGGAAGTCGTACATCACGGGGATATGGATCGCCTTCGCCAGCGCCGGCGCATCGCCGATCTGCACCGTCAGCCGCTTCTCGGGTCGATGCAGCACGGTCTGGCCGTGGAAGCCGACGATGTCGATGTCCTCCGCCTTCATCCGGTTCTGGGCGATGAAGGCGGCCACCGCCTCCGCGTGCGCCAGCGTCACCGCGCGCTCGGCCGCGGCCAAAATCCCCGGCCGGGCATCGCGCTGCGGCAGGTGTACGGCTTCGCTCAGCGCCTGACGCAGCAGGTTGCGCTCCGCCGGGCTGTAAGGCCGGTAGCCGGACGGTCCGAACCCCTTCACCAGCTTTCCGTCGGTTTCGATCAGCGCGACATCGACCCCGTCCAGCGAGGTGCCGCTCATCAAACCGAGTGCCGTCAACATCATGGATCAGCGTCCTCAACAGCCCCCTTCTGGCATGCCGATCTTGTGCCAGAGGGACACATCTTATAATGCCTCAGCGCCAAGTGGCGGGCGGCAATCGAGTTCCCACGGTAGATCCTTAAATTGCCCCCAAAACAGTAAACCAAGAATTGTCAGGCACGCCGACAAATGACTGCATTTAAATCGGATTTCCTCCACACCCTGCAGGAACGTGGATTTATCCACCAGTGCTCCGATTTCGAGGGGCTGGACGCGCTCGCCGCCAAGGGCGAGGCGACCACCTATGTCGGTTACGATTGTACCGCCCGCTCGCTGCATATCGGCAACTACCTGACCATGATGATGCTGCACTGGCTCCAGCAGTCCGGCAACAAGCCGATCACGCTGATGGGCGGCGGCACCACCATGGTCGGCGATCCCTCCGGCAAGGACGAGACCCGCGCGATGCGCACCGTCGCCGAGATCGAAGCCAACAAGGAATCGATCCGCGGCGTGTTCGCAAAGGTGCTGCGTTACGGCGACGGCAAGAGCGACGCCGTCATGCTCGACAATGCGGAGTGGCTGACCAAGCTGAACTGGATCGAGATGCTGCGCGACGTCGGCCGGCACTTTTCGGTCAACCGCATGCTGACCATGGACTCCGTGCGGCTGCGCCTCGAGCGCGAGCAGGAGATGAGCTTCATCGAGTTCAACTACATGGTCTGCCAGGCCTACGACTTCGTCGAACTCGCCAAGCGCACCGGCTGCAAATTGCAGATGGGCGGCTCGGACCAGTGGGGCAACATCATCATGGGCGTCGATCTCGGCCGCCGCATGGGCACGCACCAGCTGTTCGCACTGACGACGCCGCTGCTGACCACGGCCTCCGGCGCCAAGATGGGCAAGACCGCGCAAGGCGCGGTCTGGCTCAACGCCGACCAGTTCTCGCCGTACGACTTCTGGCAGTACTGGCGCAACACCGAGGATGCCGACGTCGGCAAGTTCCTCAAGCTGTTCACGACGCTGCCGATGAGCGAGATCAAGAAGCTCGAGGCGCTCGGAGGCTCGGAGATCAACGAAGCCAAGAAGGTGCTTGCGACTGAGGCGACCGCGCTCTTGCACGGCCGCGACGCAGCGAATGAGGCGGCTGAAACCGCGCGCCGCACCTTCGAGGAAGGCGCGCTCGCCGAAAGCCTGCCGACGGTGGAAATTCCGCGCGGCGAACTCGACGCCGGCCTCGGCGTGCTCAACGCCTTCGTCAAGGCGGGCCTCGTCACCTCCAACGGTGAGGCGCGGCGCCAGATCAAGGGCGGCGGTCTGCGCGTCAACGACGAGCCCGTCACCGACGAGAAGATGGTGCTGTCACCAGCCCATCTGACGCCGGAGGGCGTGATCAAGCTGTCGTTCGGCAAGAAGAAGCACATCCTCATCAAGCC
>NZ_JBFUES010000426.1:0-6123 GCF_056403875.1 Bradyrhizobium sp. P2_E8 | reverse complement strand
ATGCTGGAGCGCATCGAGGCGCTGATGGCGGGGCTGAAGGAGGTCACCGACAATATCGCCCACGATCTCAAGACGCCGCTGACACGCTTGCGCAACCGCGCCGAGGAGGCGTTGGCGAAATCCGGCTGCGAGGCCGACTATCGCGCCGCGCTGGAGCGGACCATCGAGGAATCGGACGGGCTGATCCGCACTTTCAACGCGCTGCTGATGATCGCGCGCGCCGAGTCCGGCCAGGCGCGCGGCAACATGGACGATTTCGATGCCGCCGAAGTCGCAGGCGGCATCCACGAGCTCTACGAGCCCCTGGCTGAAGACGACGGCATGACCTTGAAGGTCAAATGCGAGCCGACGCCGGTTCACGCCAACCGCGAATTGATCAGCCAGGCGCTCGCCAATCTGGTCGAGAACGCGATCAAATACGGCAAGCCGGTCGCGCAGACCGGTGGAACCGTGGTCAGCATGGACTCTGGGCAGATCCTCATCGAGGCCAGGCGCGAGGGCGACCAGGTGCTGCTCAGCGTCACCGATCGCGGCCCTGGTATTCCCGAAGCCGATCGCAAGCACGTCGTCGAACGATTCGTGCGGCTGGAGGCCAGCCGCACGCAGCCGGGCTCCGGCCTCGGCCTCAGCCTCGCCGCCGCGGTTGCCACATTGCATGGCGGAGAGTTGCGACTGGGCGATGCCCATCCCGGCCTCGTCGCCACGCTGGTGCTGCCGGCGCGTGTGGGCGCGGGCGACAGGGTTGCTCCTCCAATACCGGATGTGCCACAGAAGGTGGCATGAACCACTCCGCGCCGGGAAACGCGGACAAGCATGGTGAGAGCCTGGCCGCGCGCTTCGTGGAGGCTCCCCATATTGCCGCTTCCACAACCGACGAACGACGTTTCGAAGACTGGCTGGCCGCGCTCGAGCCGGCGCAATCGGCTCGTCTCGAAGCGCTGCTGGTTCATCCCTTCGCCCGGAATATCCTCGCCGGCATCGCGGAATTCTCGCCCTATCTGTTCGATCTGGTGCGCGCCGATCCGCTGCGCCTGATCCGGCTGCTCGAATGCGATCCGGATATTCATCTCGCCGCACTGGTCGCGGAGGCGAGAGGTGCGGTGCTCGCGGCACCTGACGAGGCCGAGGTGATGCGGCTGCTTCGCCGCATGAAGGCGGAGGCGGCGCTTCTGACCGCGTTGTGCGACATCGGCGGGGTCTGGCCGGTGATGCGGGTGACGGCGGCGCTGACCGATGTCGCGGCCGCCTCCGTGCAGGCGGCGCTTCAGTACCTGCTGCGGCAGGAAGCCGCACGTGGAAAGCTATTCCCGCCCAATCCCGAGGCACCGGAAGAGGCCAGCGGCCTGATCGTGCTCGCGATGGGCAAGATGGGTGCGGGCGAGCTGAACTACTCCAGCGACATCGACCTCATCGTGTTCTTCGATCCTGACGCCACGACGCTGGCGCCGGATATCGAGCCGCAGCCGTTCTTCGTCCGCGTGACGCAAGGCATGGCGCGCATTCTCCAGCAGCGCACCTATGACGGCTACGTCTTCCGCGTCGATCTGCGGCTGCGACCCGATCCGTCCTCGACGCAGGTGGCGATCTCACGGGACGCCGCGCTGCATTACTACGAGCGGGAAGGGCGCACCTGGGAGCGCGCCGCGATGATCAAGGCGCGCGCCTGTGCCGGCGATGCCAGGGCAGGCGAGGCGCTGCTCGCCGAGATCGCCCCCTTCGTCTGGCGCAAGCATCTCGATTTCGCCGCGCTTGCCGACGTGCACGACATGAAGCGGCAGATGCAGACCTATCGCGGCCAGAGCGAGGTCGCGGTCGAAGGCCACAACGTCAAGGTCGGTCGCGGCGGCATCCGTGAGATCGAGTTTTTCGCGCAGACCCAGCAGCTGATCGCCGGCGGCCGTCATCCGCAATTGCGGGTGCGGCCGACGCTCGCCGCGCTCGATGTGCTTGCCGCCAGCAAATGRATCACCCTCGCGGCGCGTGACGAGCTCACCAGGGCGTACGAGTTCCTCCGCCGGGTCGAGCATCGCCTCCAGATGATCGCGGACGAGCAGACCCATGCGCTGCCCGACGACAAGGAGGCGGTCGGGCGCTTTGCGCGGTTCTTCGGCTATCCGGATCGCGAGGCCTTTGCCCGCGATCTGCTGCGGCAGCTCGAGATCGTGCAGGGGCACTACGAGAAGCTGTTCGAGGGCGACGATCCGACCGGCACGGCAAAGCTGCCGGCGCTCGACTACAGTGCAGGTCCCGACGATCCGCGCCTGCTCCAGCACCTGACGACGCTCGGCTTCAAGAAGCCCGCCGCCGTGGCACAGACGGTGCGCGACTGGATCACGGGCGACTATCGCGTATTCCGCAATGAGGCGACACGAAGCGCCTTCATCGAATTCGTGCCGGCCCTGATCGACGGCCTCGCCCACGCCGAGGAGCCGGACCGCGCCGTTGTGGCGTTCGATCATTTCCTTGGGGCGCTCCAGCGTGGCGGCCGGCTGATCACGCTGCTCGGCCAGAACCGCGATCTCGTCGCGCTCGTGGCGCTGGTGCTGGGCGCGGCGCCGCGGCTCGGCGAGATGCTGGCGCGGCAGCCGCAGCTCATGGACGGGCTGATCGATCCGCGCTTCTTCGGCGCGATGCCGGACAGGCGGGAATTGTCGGGGCGGCTCGCTGCCACCGTGCAGGATGCCGCCTCGTATGAGGAGTTCCTGGATCGCCTGCGCCTGTTCGGGCAGGAGAGCCTGTTCCTGATCGGCACGCGTATCCTCTCCGGCACGGTCTCGGCGCAGCAGGCGAGCACGGCCTTTGCCGACGTCGCCGAAGGAATCGTCCACACCGTGCATGGTCTCGTCGCCGATCGTTTTGCCGCCCAGCACGGCCGGATCGAGGGGCAAGAGACGGCGATCATCGCGATGGGCCGGCTCGGCAGCCGCGAAATGACCGCGTCGTCCGATCTCGACCTGATCCTGCTCTACGATTTCGACAGCGAGAATCCGGACTCGGATGGGCCGAAGTCGCTTCAAGGCGCGCATTATTTCGCCCGCTTCACCCAGCGCCTGATCAGCGCCTTCACGACGCGCACCAATTACGGCGTGCTCTATGAGATCGACATGCGGCTGCGCCCGTCGGGGCGCGCCGGCCCGGTGGCCTCGAGCCTCGCCTCCTTCGCGGATTACCAGGCCAACGAGGCCTGGACCTGGGAGCACATGGCGCTGACGCGTGCGCGCGTGGTGTCGGCTTCGCCTGAATTCGGCGACCGGATCGCGCGCGTCATCCGCGATGTCCTGACCCGCCGCCGCGACCCTGCGATCATCGCCAACGACGTCGCCGACATGCGGCGCGCGATCGGCCAGGAGAAAGGCGAGGCCGATTATTGGGATCTCAAATACGCCGCCGGCGGCATGATCGACATCGACTTCATCGCGCAATATCTCCAGCTCGTGCATGCCCATCACAAGCCGGATATCCTCGACGTCAGCACGCTTCAGGTGCTGGACAATGCGGCGAGGCTCGGCGTGCTGCCGCAGTCGGAGTCCGAGATCCTGCGTGCCGCAGCGCGGCTCTATTACGACCTGACCCAGATCCTGCGGCTCTGCGTCAGCGACGGCTTCAAGCCGGAAACCGCCGGCACCGATCTCCAACGCGTGATGGCGCGCGCCGGCGATGCGCCGGACTTCTCGTCGCTGGAGGCGCGTGTGAAGGAGACGCAGAGCGAGGTGCGGCGCGTGTTCAGGACGCTGTTGGAAGCGACGTCGCCTGCTTCAGCGAGGTGATGGCCTCGCGCACGTTCGGCTCCAGGCCAGCGCCGCCCGTGTCGAGATGGGCGAAGATCGCGCGCTTCATCCGGGGATCCCAGAACTTCTTGATGTGCTCGGCGATTCCCGGCACGGCCTTGTCGTGGCCCTGGCTCTGGAAGAACCTGCCGATCTGGTTGGCCATGTAGATCAGGCGGTCAGGCGACATCGGCAACCTCCGTGGCATGGCAGGCGACGATGCGGCCGCCATGCGTGAACACTTCGAACCCGTCTTGCCGGGCAATGGCGATCAGCGTGATGCCGGCGGCCTCGGCCGTGCGGACCGCGAGCGCGGTCGGCGCGGAGACCGCGACCATCAGCGGCGCGCCGATCGCGGCGGTCTTCTGCACCATCTCGACCGAGACGCGGCTCGTCAGCAGCACCATGCCGCCGCGCGCATCCGTGCGGCTGCGCGCCAGCGCACCTGCGAGCTTGTCCAGCGCGTTGTGGCGGCCGACATCCTCGCGCAACGCGACGATGTTGCCGGCGGGGGACCAGAACGCGGCGGCGTGAACGGCGCGAGTTTGCATGTTGATCGATTGGAGCGGCGCGATGGCCTGCATCGCCGTCATGATCTGCTCGGGCGTGAAGGTCTGCCCGTGCGGCACGACGGCCGCAGGCCGCACGGCTTCGGCAATGGACTCGATGCCGCAGATGCCGCAGCCGGTCGGGCCGGCGATATGACGCCGCCGTTCGCTGATGCGCGCGGCCTCGTCCGGCGCAAGCCACATGCGCAGCTCGATGCCGTCGTCGAGGCGGACGATTTCGAGCGAGCGGATGTCGTCGACCGATCCGACGATGCCTTCGCTGAGGCTGAAGCCGACGGCGAAGTCTTCGAGGTTCTGCGGCGTCCCCATCATGACGGCATAGGTGCCGCCATTATAAGTCAGCGCCAGCGGCGTCTCCTCCGGGATCAGCCGCGTCCCCTCCGACGCCGCGCCGTCGCGCCAGATCTCGCGGTCGATAGCCTGAACCGGCACGTGCATGCGGTTACTCCGCAGCTTCGGCCGGCGCGATGCGGCGGGAGTGCCGCGCCTGCGCATCATAGGACTTCTGCCAGTCGGACGGGCCGTTCGACGGCGAAATCTGCACCGCCGTGACCTTGTATTCGGGACAGTTGGTGGCCCAGTCCGAATACTCCGTCGTGATGACGTTGGCCTGCGTGTCCGGGTGGTGGAAGGTGGTGTAGACGACGCCCGGCGCGACGCGATCGGTGATCTCCGCGCGCAACGTGGTCTCGCCGGCGCGGCTCTTCAACCGCACCCAGTCGCCGTCGCGCACGCCGCGCTGCTCGGCATCGTGCGGGTGGATCTCCAGCCGATCCTCGGCATGCCAGACCACGTTCTCGGTGCGCCGGGTCTGCGCGCCGACATTGTACTGGCTGAGGATGCGCCCCGTCGTGAGCAGCAGCGGGAAGCGCGGGCCGGTCCGCTCGTCGGTCGCGACATATTCGGTGACGATGAACTTGCCCTTGCCGCGGACGAAGCCGTCGATATGCATCACCGGCGTGCCCTCGGGCGCCTTCTCGTTGCACGGCCACTGCACCGAGCCGAGCTCATCGAGCTTGGCGTAGGAGACGCCGGTGAAGGTCGGCGTCAATGCCGCGATCTCGTCCATGATCTCGGACGGGTGGCCGTAGTTCATCTCGAAGCCCATCGCCTTGGCAAGGCCGATGGTGACCTCCCAGTCGGCCATGCCGTTCTTAGGCGTCATCACCTTGCGCACGCGCTGGATGCGGCGTTCGGCGTTGGTGAAGGTGCCGTCCTTCTCGAGGAAGCTCGAGCCGGGCAGGAAGACATGGGCGTAGTTCGCGGTCTCGTTCAGGAAGAGGTCGTGGACGATGACGCATTCCATCGCCGACAGCGCCGCCACGACGTGCTTGGTGTTGGGATCCGACTGGAGGATGTCCTCGCCCTGCACGTAGATGCCCATGAACGTGCCCTCGATCGCGGCATCGAACATGTTGGGGATGCGCAGGCCCGGCTCGGGGTTGAGCTTGACGTTCCAGAGCGCCTCGAACTGGTCGCGCACGGCATCGCCCGAGATGTGGCGGTAGCCCGGCAGCTCATGCGGGAACGAGCCCATGTCGCAGGAGCCCTGCACGTTGTTCTGGCCGCGCAGCGGGTTCACGCCGACGCCGGGACGACCGATATTGCCGGTCGCCATCGCAAGGTTGGCGATCGCGATCACCGTGGTCGAACCCTGGCTGTGCTCGGTGACGCCGAGGCCGTAATAGATCGCCCCGTTGCCGCCGGTGGCGTAGATGCGGGCGGCTTCGCGCAGCGCCTTGGGGTCCACGCCGGTGAGGATCGCCGTTGCCTCCGGGCTGTTGTTC
>NZ_JBFUES010000425.1:0-6128 GCF_056403875.1 Bradyrhizobium sp. P2_E8 | reverse complement strand
GTGCCGACATACCACATGTTCTCGGAGACACGCTGGCTCGCGGGCAGGATGTCAAAGCTCTCGTTGCGCTCCGGGCGGAAGAAGTTCCAGCCCATCTGAAGATGCCGGATCAGGCTGTGCGCCTTGTACTGGGTGGCGACCGCGATGCGGCGGATGCCCGAGTTCACCGCGTTCGACAGCGCGAAATCGATGATGCGGGACTTGCCGCCGAAATAGACCGCGGGCTTGGCGCGCCGGTCGGTCAGCTCCAGAAGCCGGCTGCCGCGTCCGCCAGCCAGGACGAACGCCAGCGCCTGACGGGCGAGCGGCTCATTTCCGACGGCACTCATGTCATCCTCCCACTCTTCTCTGGCGCAAGCCGGAGCCCTCGCGAGATGCCTCTCGGCCGCGCACCCATTGGAACCGATAGTAACGGTACGAATAGTAAATCGGGAAGGAGGTTGTTGGTTGCGAACGCGCGGGAAGCTTAATGCTTTGCCGTGGTGATCGGCCGTCGGCGTCGTCGGGCCGCGTGCCGCCTCCCGGCGCCCCGCTGATCATATTTGAGGCATGCACGGGCTCTCTTGTGCGCCGCACGCAAAATCGAGGCTTTGACTTGGCGCCGGGATGCCCGATCATGGTGAGTGTTCCTTTTCCAAATGAAACGTCAGACAAGGAGCAAGACGATGAGGATCTGGACAACGGCAATTGCCTGTTCGCTGGCGGGCGTGGTCATCGCCAGCCAAATCGAGCAGGTGGCGGCAGCCCCGCTGCCGACCAATGTCGCGGCCATGAAGGCCGCGGCCGGCGACGACGTCACGCAGGTGCACTGGCGTGGCGGCGGCTGGGGATGGGGTCTCGGCGGCCTCGCGGCCGGTGCGATCATCGGCGGCGCCATCGCCAGCAGCGCACCTTACGGCTACGGCTATTATGGCGGCGGCCCGTATTACGGTGGCTATGGTTATCCGGGATATGGCTATGGTTATGCGCCGGCCTATTACGGCTATGGGCCAGCCTATCCCCGCTATTACGGCTATCGTCGGTACTATCGGCCCTATTACGGTTACTACCGGCCGTATGCCCGCCCGTACTACCGCGCCTATTGGTGAGGGCTAGAGCGAGAGCCACACGATCAGGCTCATGCAGGCGAAATGCGCGAGCACGATCGCGGCGAGATGCAGCGGGCCGGCCTTGAGGCGAAGCCTGTGCATCCCGCCGTCTCCGCCTAGTTCGATCCCGCGGCCGCGGCGGTGAAGCTGCGGTCGACGGCCTGGTTGACGTCGAGCTTCTTCGGCAGGATGCCGTAGCGCGTCGAGCGGTCCGAAGCTGCCTGGATCTCCTTCACCACGTTCTCGTCGATCACGATCGGGCTGGTGCGCTGCGCGGTGTAGGACGACAGCAGCACGTCCTCCGGCAGCCTGGTCAGCTCGGCCGTGCTCCTGGCGTATTCGGCAACATGATCCAGCGACCACAGCCGTGCCTTGTTCAACCTCTGCACGAGGTCCTGCACGGCCGCGCGCTTGGTGGCGATGGCATTGTCGGAAGCGACGATGAAGGTGATGGTCGGCGTCAGGCCTTCGCCGTCGGCGATCACGCGGGCCTTGTCCTTCAGCGTCGCGAAGGAGACGTAGGGCTCCCACACTGCCCAGGCGTCGATCGAGCCGGCGACCAGCGCGATCTTGGCATCCACGGGACCGAGCGGCGCGAAGGTCGCGTCCTCCAGCTTGATCTGCGCCTTCTCCAGCGTCGCGTCGATCAGGAACTGGCCCCAGCCGCCGCGCGTGCCGGCGAGGCGCTTGCCCCTGAGGTCGGCCGCCGACTTGATCGGCGAATCCTGGCGCACGAGGATCGCCTGCGTCTTCGCATCCGAGCGCGTGCCGCCGATCGCCTTGATCGGCGCACCCGCCGCATAGACCGACAGGAAGGAGAGATCGCCGGTGTAGCCGACGTCGAGCGCGCCGGCGTTGAGCGCTTCGAGAATTGGAGCTGCAGCCGGGAATTCCGACCATTCGATCTTGTAGGGCAGGTCCTTCGCGTAGCCGGAGATCTCCAGCAGCGAGCGATTGCCGCCCTTCTGGTCGCCGACGCGCAGCACGACGGCGTCGGCCGCGAGCGATGTGGCCGCCGTCGACAAGGTGATGGCGGCGGCCAGCAGCGAGGCCGCAAGTCGGCGCGTGATCGAATGATCGAGAGAGAAGGAGTTGATGCTCATGTGATCTGTCTTGTTGGTTTGCTCACGGCGCGTGAGCAAACGATGCAGCGGGACGATCAAGTCTATGAGCGCGCGACGTGCAGTCAATGAAATGGCCGTCCGTATTGTGCCTGCGCCAGGCAACGACGTTTCAGTGAAGCGTTGTTTTCGAGAACGTGCGGCGTGCGCGGCCGATGCTGCGCAAGAATGAAGCAGGGGAGGAGTCGCAAGGGCTCTCTGCCAACCGATGCATCGGCGGAAATCGTTTCATCGTTCCTGCACGCGCCGGTGGAGAGAATGACTTTGCCTCGCGCCACATTCGAAATTCCATTTCATTGACGATGCGGCAGGCGCGCCGCATGATTTGCGCATCGCATCAACGCGGCACGGGAAGCGCCGCCGAAAAGATATTCTCTCAACGCAGCTCCGCACGGAATATGCGCAACGTGAAGCGTTGCGCGAATGGCGGAGCCGTGCCAGCGCAGGAGCAAGGGGCCGATGAACAAGAACAACAAGCGCGGCGGATCGAGCCTCGATCGACGTCACCTGCTCCAGGCGGGGCTCGCTGCTGCCTTCGCAGCGCCGCTGGGTGCCCTCGGCGCGCAGGCCTTTGCGCCACAGGCGATCGCGCCCGGTGTCGACCTCTCGGAGTTCCCGCTGTGCCGGACGGCGGCAGATAGCCCAGCGCTCACCGGCGGGCCGCGCAAGCTGAAACTGTCGTGGAACGCCGGCGCGGTGTGCCTCGCGCCRGTCCCGGTCGCCATCGAGCACGGCTTCTTCCAGAAACACAATCTCGACGTCGAGCTCGTCCACTATTCCGGCTCGACCGACCAACTGCTCGAGGCGATCGCGACCGGCAAGAGCGATGCCGGCCTCGGCATGGCGCTGCGCTGGCTGAAGCCGCTGGAGCAGGGCTTTGACGTCAAGATCGCCGCCGGCACCCATGGCGGCTGCATGCGCGTGCTGACTCGCACCGATTCCGGGGTCGCCAAGCTCGCCGATCTCAAGGGCAAGATCGTCGCGGTCGGCGATCTCGCCGGTCCCGACAAGAACTTCTTCTCGATCCAGCTCGCCCGGCTCGGCATCGATCCGGTCAAGGACGTCGACTGGCGCGCCTATCCCGGCAACCTTCTCAACGTCGCGGTCGAGAAGGGCGAGGTGCAGGCCTTCCTGTCGTCTGATCCGCTTGGCTATCTCTGGCTCAAGGACACCCAGTACAAGGAGGTTGCTTCCAATCTCGACGGCGAATATCGCGACAAGAGCTGCTGCATCCTCGGCCTGCGCGGCAGCCTGGTGCGCGAGGAGCCGCAGGTCGCGCGCGCCATCACGCAGGCGCTGCTCGATGCCGCGATGTTCACCTCRCAAAATCCGTCCGTCACGGCGAAGTCGTTCCAGCCCTACGCGCCGAAGACGGCGACGCTCGCCGATATCGAGGGCATGGTGCGCTACCACACCCACCACCATCATCCCGTCGGCGAGGTGCTGAAGCGCGAGCTCAAGGCCTATGCCGACGACCTCAAGAGCGTGCAGGTCTTCAAGCAGAGCACCGATACAGCCAAATTCGCGGAGCGCATCTATGTCGACGTATTCGCTGTCTGACGGCCTCGCCTCCGGCGCGCCGCGCCTCGCGCGCGCGCCGCTGCTCGCGACCTGGGTCCGGGAATCCGGAGTCGGCGTTCTCGCCAGCGTCGCCTGGATCGCCTTCGGCCTGTCCTGCCTGTGGTGGGACGATGTCGGCGACTGGTCACGCACGCATTCGCTCGGCATTGCCGCCTTCGTCATCGCGGCCGTCGCGCTGTTCGGCACGGTCGGTGCCGACTATCTCGGCTCGGCGGGGAAGGCGTTGCACCAGCGCGCGCCCTGGCTCGTCGCGCTCGGTGCCTTCCTGACCTTGTGGGAAGTCGCCACCGCAAAGTTCGCCTGGTTGCCGCTGCCGTTCTTTCCGCCGCCGCAGTCGATCATCGAGGTCTACACCGACGACCTGCCCAAGCTGCTCGACAGCGTGTTCGCCTCGGTCAAGCTCCAGCTCGGCGGTTATCTGATCGGCGCCACGGTCGGCTTCCTGACCGGCGTCTCGATCGGCTGGTCGCGCGCGGTTGGCTATTGGGTGCATCCGGTGCTGCGCTTCATCGGCCCGCTGCCGGCGACCGCCTGGCTGCCGATTGCCTTCTTCACCTTTCCGTCGAGCTGGAGTGCCTCGACCTTCCTGATCGCGCTCGCGACCGGCTTCCCCGTCACCGTGCTGACCTGGTCGGGCGTCGCGAGCGTCAGCAACGCCTATTACGACGTCGCGCGCACGCTGGGCGCAAAGCCGTCCTTCCTGGTGCTGAAGGTCGCGATCCCCGCCGCGCTGCCGCATGTCTTCGTCGGCCTGTTCATGGGGCTCGGCGCGTCCTTCGCCGTGCTGGTCGTCGCCGAGATGATCGGCGTCAAGGCCGGCCTCGGCTGGTACCTGCAATGGGCGCAGGGCTGGGCCGCTTACGCCAACATGTACGCAGCGCTGATCGTGATGTCGCTGCTCTGCTCCGGCGCGATCACGCTGCTGTTCGCGATCCGCGACCGCCTGCTGGTCTGGCAGAAGGGGACCGTGAAATGGTAGCCACAGTCGCGCTGGCCGAAGTCGCCACTCATCCCGCCGCTGGCGCCGCGCTCGACATCGAGCAGGTCAGCCACGCCTTCGACATCGACGGTGCCGAGCTGCCGGTGCTCAGCGACGTCAGCATCGCGGTCGAGCCCGGCGAGTTCGTCGCGCTGCTCGGTCCGTCCGGCTGCGGCAAGTCGACCTTGCTGCGCCTCGTCGCGGGTCTCGACAAACCCAAGGCAGGGACGCTGCGTGAGGACGAGGCCCGCATCACCCGGCCGCATCCCTCCCGCGTGGTCGTGTTCCAGGATCCGACCCTGTTTCCCTGGCGGTCGGTCTGGGACAACGTCGCCCTGGGCCTCGAGGCCCAGGGCATCCTCAAGAGCCAGCGGCAGCGCGTGGACGATGCGCTCGATCTCGTCGGGCTGTCGTCGTTTCGCAACGCCTATCCGCACCAGCTCTCCGGCGGCATGGCGCAGCGCGTCGCCTTGGCGCGTGCGCTGGTCAACGATCCCAAAATCCTGATCCTCGACGAGCCGCTGGGAAAACTCGACTCGCTCACCCGCATCACCATGCAGGCCGAGCTCGTCTCGCTGTGGCAGCGCAAGGGGTTCACCACGCTGCTGGTGACACATGATGCCGAGGAAGCCCTGGTGCTCGCCAACCGCGTCATCGTCTTCAGCGATCGCCCCGCACGCGTGAAAGCCGACATCCGCGTCGACCGGCCCTATCCGCGTCATCGCGGCGATCCGTATCTGGCCGACCTGCGCCGCCAGATCCTCGGCCTTCTGGGATTGGATGCCACATGGTGACCTCCATAGCCAAAGGCCGCACGGCCCATAGAGAGCCCGACTACATTGTACGCGCCGAGGCGCTCGCTGAAGCCTTTGCCGCGCGCGCGGCCGAGCACGACCGCACCGGCAGCTTTCCGTTCGAGAATTTTCGCGAGCTCTCCGAGGCCGGCCTGCTGTCGCTGACGGTTCCGGCAGCTCATGGCGGGGCCGGCGCCGGCGCACGCTACGCCGCGCGCGTCATTGGCATCGTCGGCAAGGCCGATCCGTCCACCGCGCTGGTGCTGTCGATGCACTACATCAACCATCTCGTCATGGCGCGCAGCCCGACCTGGCCGGCGCGGCTGTCGCGCAAGCTTGCGCGCGAGACCGTCGAAGGCGTCGCRCTCGTCAATGCGCTGCGCGTCGAGCCCGAACTCGGCTCGCCCGCGCGCGGCGGCCTGCCGGCGACGATCGCGCGGCGGACCGAGACGGGCTGGCGCCTGACCGGCCACAAGATCTATTCGACGGGGTCGCCGATCCTGAAATGGTATCTGGTCTGGGCCCGGACCGACGAGGCCGAGCCGCGGGTCGGACAGTTCCTGGT
>NZ_JBFUES010000424.1:0-6132 GCF_056403875.1 Bradyrhizobium sp. P2_E8 | reverse complement strand
TTGCGCTGATCTGCATCGTGATCGCGACGCCGATCAGCGCCAGCATTGGACTGACCAGCCTGGCGACCGCCGGGTACATCGATCGGACAAATTTTACAGACGCCTGGGTCACATGGTGGCTGGGAGACGTGACCGGGGCGCTGGTCATTGCCCCCGTCATCGTGCTTTGGGCATCAAGCAACGATCATGCTTTCAACCGCGATGATTGTTTGGAGACGGTCGGCGTCCTCGCAACAGCGGCGGCCGTTGGACTCATTGCTTTCAGTCCCCTGATCGAGCAAACGCCGGGCAGAGATCCACTGGGTTTTCTCGCGATCCTGCCGATGTTGTGGGCGGCGCTGCGCCGCGGCCCACGTGACACCGCAACGGTTGCGCTGGTGCTTGCAGGCATCACGGTCTGGGGGACGCTCACGGGCGGCGGCCCCTTCACGACCGCGAACCTCAACGTTTCATTCCTGCTGGTGTTGATGTTTCTGATCAGCATTACGGTTCCGAGCTTGTTACTGAGCGCCGACGTCGAGGTCCGCAAGCGGGGGGAGAAACGTCTGCGCCGCGCGCAGGTCGAACTCGAACGGAAGGTCGCGGAGCGTACGCAGGAGCTCGAGCTCGCCAATGCAGCAAAATCGCGCTTCCTTGCCATGGCAAGCCACGATTTGCGGCAGCCATTGCATGCACTGGGCTTGTTCATTGCCCAGCTGCGCATGCCGCTCAGATCGGGGGAACGGACAAGGACGATCGAGCTGGTCGATGCAACGCGCAAGGAAATGGATGAAATGCTCAATTCGCTGCTGGATATGTCCAAGCTGGATGCTGGAATCCTCATCCCCACAATTACCGAATTCCCGATCGCGCGCCTGTTGCAAAAAATTGAGACGACGTTTGATCAGGCAACGCGAGAAACGGGCTTGCGTCTACGCGTCAGGCGAAGCGACGCCTGGGTGCGGAGCGACGCCATGCTGCTCGAACGCATACTGCTCAATTTGGTATCCAACGCTGTGCGCTATACGTTGCGGGGTGGGATCATTGTCGGCTGTCGCCGGCGCGGTCAGATGTTGCGCATCGAAGTATGGGACAGTGGTCCCGGAATTCCCGAGGATCAGAAACAGAATATCTTTGGCGAGTTCTTTCAACTGGCCGCCCGAGACCGGAACCGGTACGGCAGCATGGGGCTCGGCTTGGCTATCGTCGACAGGCTTCGCCTGCTTCTCAACCATCCAATCGACTTGGCTTCGACCGTGGGCCGAGGTTCGCGATTCGCGATCCTGGTTCCGATGGCCGATGAATGCGGCACATCCGCTGAGCCCGTCGCTCCTCCGCACCCCGCGGCCTTTGCAGTCGAAGGCAAGGTCGTTCTTGTCATTGCCGATGCTCCAATTGTCCAGGAGGGAACGGGCGGATTGCTTGGCAGATGGGGATACACCGCCCTTACCACCGGATCCGACGAAGCGGCACTTATCCGACTTGCGGAGCGCCAACAGCGCCCCGATCTCATCATCTCGGATTATCATCTTGCGAACGGAAAGACCGGGATCCGAGCCATTGAAGAAATCAATGCGGCGTTTGGTTCGTCCATTCCGGCTATTCTCATCAGCGGCGATACGGCACCTGAACCAGCACGCGAGGTCAGGGACAGAGGATACATTTTGCTGCACAAGCCTGTCGATCCGATGCGGCTCCGCGCTGTCATGCACGAGCTCTTGATGGATCATGACGATGGGAGGGATACCCGGGCGGCTTCATGACTGGGATTTCGGCGGCGATTCCCAGCCCATCTTTCCTACCTTTATGACTGCCTCGGTGCGGCTCGTCACGCTGAGCGCCTTGAGAACGACCGTGATGTGATTTTTCACTGTCGGCACTGCCATGTTGAGCGTCTTGGCAATGATCTTGTTGCTTTTTCCCTTCATCAGGAGCGCAAGCACTTCGATCTGCCGGTCGGTCAATCCGAGACCCCTGAGAAAGTCGGGCGTCGTTGGTTCATTCGTAAGCCGCGCAGACGGTGTTTCCTCCAGAATTTCAGAGGGAATGTAAATACCGCCAGAGAACACCAACTCGATGGCGTTGAGCATGACCTCGCGTTCGGTCGTCTTAGGGATGAAACCCAGCGCGCCGAGTTTGAAAGCGCGTTTGACTGTGTCTTGATCATTCGAGGACGAAAGAATGATGATAGCAATGGTCGGATAACTGTCTCGCAGTTCGCGGAGGACGGAGAAGCCATCTCTGTCGGGCAAATTGATATCAAGCAAGATGAGGCTGATGTCGGGATGTTCCTCGACTATGTCCACCGCCTGACGGCTGCTCGAAGCTTCAAATATGACGGCTTCTCGCTTCAGCTGTCTCAGGACGGCGCACAACGCCTCGCGTATCAATGCATGATCGTCAACAATAAGGACTTTCATGAAAAGCTCTCCGTCATCCCATGGCGCGGAGATCCAATTTGAGAAATCATACACCCGCCTTTGGGTCTTTGGCGAGGAAGAGGCTGGCGGGAAGACGGGCCCCGAAACCGTCCATTCTTCATCGCTGGTCCAGCCAGCGGCTCACGGTTAGGCACTCAAGATAGAAGTTGAATGCCGTTGTATGCTGTAATTGTAATCAGGTCACGGGACGCCAAAAAACGAGTGCGGACCACAGGAGTCGCGGGATTCAGACTGCGGATATCCGTAGGTACCTTGATCATAGGACCTAGGAACCCCTCCGTGAGGACCTCCGGCTGATTTACGCGCTGTGCCGTTGAACGATAATCGTCAACCGACAGCCTCCCGCGCCAGGAGGTTCCACCAGGCGTCGCCTTAATTCGCGGCCGGGTTCGGCGCGGCTGAAGTCTTTCGTCAGTTTCGGTCCCTCTCGAAACGTGCGTAGACGCCGGACGGGGAACCAGATGCTTGATCGAACTGCCACCTCGAAGCCATTCGCAGGCGCGCTGCCGGAGCTGAGCGGCTACGGCCGCGATCTGCGCATTGATGCCTGCCGCGGCATCGCGCTCTGGTGGATCTTTCTTGACCATGTCCCGAACAACGTCGGGAGTTGGCTGACGCTGCGCAACTACGGCTTCAGCGATGCCGCGGAAGTATTCATGTTTCTTTCGGGTTTGACCTGCGCGCTGTCCTACGGCAAGGCACGGCAGAGCGGGGGCTGGACCGGCGTGATCGGCCGGACGCTGTGGCGAAGCTGGGATATTTATGTCGCATTTCTATTGCTCACCCTCGCCTGCGCCGTCGTGGTTCACCTCGCAGGCGGCGGTCCTCTTGCCGACAAGAGCAATACGCGCATTCTGTTGGATCAGCCGGGCGTGACGCTCGCGCATGCGGCGATCCTGCAATACCGCCCAGTAAATACCGACATCTTGCCGCTCTTCGTGCTTTATCACCTCTTGTTCGCGCCGCTGCTGTGGCTGCTGCTGCGAGCGCCGAACGCAACGCTGGGCGCGTCGCTGCTGCTTTACGCACTGGTGCACGTCTTCGGCTGGACCATCCCGGCATGGCCGAGCGGCCACTGGTTCTTCAATCCGCTGGCCTGGCAGCTGCCGCTTGTGCTTGGCGCGTGGTGGATCATCGAGGGCAAGCGATTTCGACCGTGGCTGACCTCGCGCACCGTGCTTGTTGCCGCGGTTCTCTATCTGCTGTTCAGCCTCATCATCGCATTGCGCTCTAGCGTCAAGGCGCCGGAAGCGTTGGTCCCGCAGGCACTCCTGACGCTGTTTTACCCGATGGACAAATCGAACCTCGCTCCATTGCGACTGCTGCATTTTCTGGCCCTTGCAGTTTTGGCCGCATGGCTCGTGCCTCGCGATTGGCGAGGGCTGACGACGCCGGTGATGCGTGGCGCCATTCTCTGTGGCCAGAATTCGCTGCCGATCTACTGCCTTGGCGTTCTGCTGACGCTGGTCAGCCACCTGGCGCTGCTCGACATCTCGGAGGGGCTGACGATGCAGATCGCGCTCAGTGTTGCTGGCGTCCTGGTGATGATCGGGGTGGCGACGCTGCTGAATTTGATCGCGATCAAACCCAGGCAGCAGCCGCACGCGAAGGCCGTCGAGCAGCCAACCAGGTTTGAGCCGGTCATCAATCCCATGACAGCCAGGGCGCTCGGCGTTGACATTCCGCCCGGGTTGCTCGCCTGTGCCGACGAGGTTGATCTACTAAAGATGCTGTTTGCCCCGGTGCGCGAGTCCGGCTGCGGCGCGGATCCAGTGCCGGCAATCGCGCACGCCTTCGGGCCACCAGCGAAAAGTGTGGGTCAGGACGTGGATTAGATCACAAGGACTGACAGGGACTGTGGAGCCGGCCCCGTCATCTCCCGGCCATCGTACAGGAGCCAAGGCCATGATGTCTCAGCCAAGGACCCACAAGAGAGCGATGCTGATCGCGGCGTACGTGATGTTTGCCAGCGTAGCGGCATTTCTGTCGGTCAACCTGGCATCACCCACCAGCGCCGCGCTCGGCGCGGACTGGCAGTGCAGCCGGTTTGCGCTCGTATTCACGACCTGCACCCCGGTGGGTGCACACGAGACCGTTTCCGCTGGCATGCGCAAGCTGACCCACCAAAAGCCGCACGCCATGCTGCGAATGTAAGCTGAAATCAGAGGATCCCCTCTTGCGGACCCGCTACCGCGCGCGCACCCCCTGTCCCTGTCGCTAGGGACAGACGGCAGCTCCCGAACGCGCTAGCTTGGCGGGACACAGCAGGAGAGCCAAGCTTGAGCACCGCGCCGCGCATCGACATCGACCCTGTCACGTTCTGGGCCGACCCCTATCCGATGCTCGCGACCATGCGCAAGGAGGCGCCGATCGCCTTCGTGCCGCAGCTCGGCTCGACGCTGCTGACGAGCCGCGACGACATCTCGATCTCCGAGAAGCAGATCGACGTGTTCTCCTCGCACCAGCCCGCCGGCCTGATGAACCGGCTGATGGGCCACAACATGATGCGCAAGGACGGCGAGGCGCACCAGGTCGAGCGCCGCGCGATGTTCCCGACGGTGTCGCCGAAGACGGTGAAGGCGCATTGGACGGCGCAGTTCCAGGCCCATGCCGACCGCATCATCGATGCGATCGAGCCGGGGCGGATCGACTTCATGCGCGATTTTGCGCTGCCGTTCTCGGGCGAATGCCTGAAGTCGATCACCGGCCTCACCAATATCGGCTTTGCCGAGATGGACGCCTGGTCGCAGGGGATGATCGAAGGCATCGCCAACTATGCCGGCGATCCCGCCGTCGAGGCGCGCTGCCATGCCGCGACGTCGGGCATCGACGCCGCGATCGACGACATCCTGCCGGTGATCACAAGGAACCCGGACCAGAGCATCCTCGGCGTCCTCGTCGCCTCCGGCATGCCGATGGAAAGCGTTCGCGCAAATGTCAAACTCGCGATCTCGGGCGGCCAGAACGAGCCGCGCAAGGCGATCGCCGGCACGGTCTGGGCGCTGCTGACCCATCCCGAGCAGCTCGATCTTATCAGGCGCGGCGAAGTCTCCTGGCTCCAGGCCTTCGAGGAATACGCCCGCTGGATCTCGCCGATCGGCATGTCGCCGCGGCGCATCGCAAAGCCATGGTCGATCCGCGACGTCGTGTTCGAAACCGATGAGCGCGTGTTCCTGATGTTCGGCTCCGCCAACCGCGACGAGAAGCATTTCGAGCGCGCCGATCAGTTCGACGTGCGGCGTGACACCACCAAGAGCGTCGCGTTCGGCGCCGGCCCGCATTTCTGCGCCGGCGCCTGGGCCTCGCGCGCCATGATCGCCGACGTCGCGCTGCCGACCGTGTTCGCGCGTGCCGGCCGGATCGAGATTGCCGATGACGAGCCGGTGCGGATCGGCGGCTGGGCGTTCCGTGGGCTGCAGAACCTGCCGGTGCGATGGCAATAGCGCGCAAATTGTCTGTGCTTCGCCGCAACGGGATTGAGGCACGCGCTTGCGGCAGCTCCAGTGTCATCGCCCGCCTTGTGCGCGGTTGCGCACTGGGGCGGGCGATCCAGTATTCCAGAGGCAGACGTTGGATACGGAAACGCCGCGGCGTACTGGATTCCCCGCCTTCGCGGGGAATGACAGCGGAGGTGGAAGGGAGCTTCGCGCCACGACAGCTCCCATTCGCCGATCATGCCATCATGCTCCTGTCTTGCCCGACGGGTCAAACG
>NZ_JBFUES010000423.1:0-7292 GCF_056403875.1 Bradyrhizobium sp. P2_E8 | reverse complement strand
GGACACGCCCGACGACGTCGTGTTCGAGCATCTCAACGAGCTCTGCTATCCCGACCAGCCGATGGGCCGCTCGCTGCTCGGCACCGCCAAGACGCTGCGCGCCTTCAACCGCGACATGCTGCGCGGCTATCTGTCGACCCATTATCGCGGGCCCGACATGGTGGTGGCCGCCGCCGGCGCGGTCGATCACAAGCAGGTGGTCGCCGAGGCCGAGAAGCGCTTTGCGAGTTTTGAGGGCACGCCGGGCCCGAAGCCGCAGGCCGCCCAGTTCGGCAAGGGCGGCGCCAAGGTCGTGCATCGCGAGCTCGAGCAGGCGCATCTGACGCTGGCGCTGGAAGGCGTGCCGCAGAACGACCTGTCGCTGTTCTCGCTCCAGGTCTTCACCAACATCCTCGGCGGCGGAATGTCGTCGCGGCTGTTCCAGGAGGTGCGCGAGAAGCGCGGCCTCTGCTACTCGATCTACAGTTTCCACGCGCCCTATACCGATACCGGCTTCTTCGGCCTCTACACCGGCACCGATCCCGCCGACGCGCCGGAGATGATGGAGGTCGTGGTCGACATCATGAATGATTCGGTGGAGACCCTGACCGAGGCCGAGATTGCGCGGGCCAAGGCGCAGATGAAGGCGGGGCTCCTGATGGCGCTGGAGAGCTGCTCGTCCCGTGCCGAGCAGCTCGCCCGCCACGTGCTGGCCTATGGCCGGCCGCAGACGGTGCAGGAGCTGGTGGCCCGGATCGACGCCGTCAGCGTCGAATCGACCCGCGATGCGGCGCGTGCACTGCTTTCGCGCAGCCGCCCTGCGGTTGTCGCATTAGGCAGCGGCAGGGGTCTGGACACGGCGGTGTCTTTTGCGGAAGGATTGACCCGGGCACGCGCCAAGGCGCGGCTGCATTAGGAGCCGCGCACGGGCTGACCCGCCCCGGGAAGCATCACCATGGCCCTCTTTCGCCTGCCATCCAGTGGACCCGCCGCCCTCGCGCCGCGCGGCAACGGGCTTTTGCTGCGCGCACCGCAGATGTCGGACTTCCTGCAGTGGGCTCACTTGCGCGAGTCCAGCCGCGACTACCTCACGCCCTGGGAGCCGATCTGGCCGTCGGACGACCTGACGCGCTCCGGTTTTCGCYGCCGGCTGCGCCGCTATTCCGAGGATATCGCCGCGGACCGCTCCTACCCCTTTCTGATCTTCCGGGAGCTCGACGGTGCCATGGTCGGCGGCATCACGCTCGCCAATGTCCGGCGCGGCATCGTCCAGGCCGGCACCATCGGCTATTGGGTCGGCCAGCCCCATGCCCATCGCGGCTACATGACGGCTGCGCTGCGGGTCCTGCTGCCGACGCTGTTCGGCGAGCTCAACCTGCACCGGGTCGAGGCCGCCTGCATCCCCACCAATGCACCCTCGATCCGGGTGCTGGAGAAGTGCGGCTTCTCCCGGGAGGGGTTGGCGCGCCGCTATCTCTGCATCAACGGGGTCTGGCAGGACCATTTGCTGTTCGGCCTGCTGCACGAGGATTTCCGCGGCTGAGCCAGTCGGTTCGTACGGCCAAAGTCTCTGGCGTCCTGCCTTTTTTGCTGCCTTGGGTTCGCCGATTTTGGCGATATAACGCGGCGGGAAAGGCTGGCGATCGGCCGGGTTGTTGTCATGGAGTATGGGCGTTGATGGTGCACGAGCTTCGGTCATCGCGGAATGCGTTGCGGCGGGGGACAGCGGTCGCGCTGGCGTTGTCGGTTGCGTTCGCCTCCGTCTCGCCGGTGGCGGCCCAGTCGTTCAGCGACCGCTTCAAGAGCCTGTTCGGCGGCAAGCCCGACGAGGATCCGGCCCAGCCCAAGCCGGCGCCGGCGCCGGGCCAGCCTGCGGCCGACGACGATCTCGATTGCCCGCAGGTCACGGTGCGCGCCGGAGCCTCTACCTATGCGGTCGGTGCCACCGGCAAGCCGGCCGTCGGCAATGAGGTCCGCTTCCAGGCCACCATCACCAAGATGGCGCGTGAATGCGTCCGCAACGGCGGCGACATCACGGCCCGGATCGGCATCCAGGGCCGCGTCATCGCCGGTCCCGCCGGTGCGCCTGCCTCGGTCGATGTGCCCTTGCGCTTCGCCGTGGTGCAGGGCGGCGTCGGCGAGAAGGTGATCGCCTCGAAGGCCTACCGGACCACGGTCGGGATGTCGGAAGGCGGCAGCGTGCCCTTCACCTTCGTCGCCGAGGATCTGTCCTATCCGGTGCCGTCGGCCGCGACCGCCGATTCCTACATCTTCTATGTCGGCTTCGACCCGCAGGCGCTCTCGCCCGAGCCGAAGGCAAGGCCGAAGAAGAAGTAGGTGGCCGCCAATTCAGCTGTCATGCCCCGCCAACGGGTCTCGCCTTCGGCGAGCCCGATGCAGTGCGCCGCGGCTTCTCCGTACCTCATTGCTGTCTCTGGAATACTGGATCACCCGCCTTCGCGGTGATGACATCCAATTTGCGGCCACAGCGCCCGACAAACAAAAAAGCCGGCGCTCATCGCGCCGGCTTTTTGATTGATGAGAGCAAACCCCTCAGTTCAGCTTCTGCCGAACCTCGCTGATGCTCTTCGCGAGCAGGTCGTCGGCGACCTGGCCCTTGACCGACTGCGACAGGATCGTGGAGGCGGCCTGGACGGCGGCTTCCGCGGCTGCGGCGCGGACATCGGCCACCGCCTGGGCCTCGGCGAGCGCGATCTTGCTCTCCGCGGTCTTGGTTCTGCGGGCGACGAAGTCTTCCATCTTCGCCTTGGCCTCGGTCGCGATGCGCTCGGCTTCGACCTTGGCGTTGGCGATGATGTCGGCGGCCTCGCGCTCGGCGGTGGCGCTGCGCGCCTTGTAGTCGGCGAGCACCTTGGCCGCCTCCTGCTTGAGGCGCGTCGCGTCGTCGAGCTCGGCCTTGATGCGCGCGGCGCGATGGTCGAGCGCGGTCATCGCAGACTTGAACACCCCGAGATAGCCGAACACGACCATCAGGATCACGAAGGCGATGGCGACCCAGGTTTCAGGATCGAAGAACATCTCGACTAACCTTTCAGGGACGCGTCGACCGCGGCATTCACTGACGCGGCATCGGGAACGACGCCGGTGAGCTGCTGCACGATCTGGCCTGCCGCATCGGCCGCGATGCCGCGGACGTTGCTCATGGCCGCCGTGCGGGTCGAGGCGATGGTCTTCTCCGCCCCGGCGAGCTTGGCCGCCAGCTGCTCTTCCAGGGCCTTGCGCTCGGCTTCCGCCTGCGCATTCGCCTTGTCGCGGGATTCGTTGCCGATCGCCTGCGCCCGCGAACGCGCCGAAGCGAGCTCGCTTTCATAGGCCTTCAGGGCCGCGTCGGACTGGTCCCTCAGCTTCTGCGCCTCAGCGAGGTCACCCTCGATCTTGTTCTGACGCGCTTCGATCGCCCCGCCGACCTTCGGCAGAGCGAGCTTGGACACGATCACGTAAAGCACGACGAAGAAGATCGCGAGCGACACCAGCTGCGAAGCATAAGTGCTGCTCTCGAACGGCGGAAAGCCACCACCGTGACCGCCTTCGGCCCCGGTGTGGGCGCCCGCCGCTGGACCCTTCGCCCCGCCATGACTCTCAGCCATGGAGTTCTCCTGTTGCTGTCATGCGCGCCGCTTCGGTCGAAGCGGCGCGAAGAACGTCGTCCTCAGAGCGGAACGAACAGCAGCAGCAGCGCGATCAGCAGCGAGAAAATGCCGAGCGCTTCGGTCACGGCGAAGCCGAAGATCAGGTTGCCGAACTGGCCCTGAGCGGCCGACGGATTGCGAACGGCCGCGGCGAGGTAGTTGCCGAAGATCACGCCGACGCCGACGCCCGCGCCGCCCATGCCGATGCATGCGATGCCCGCGCCGATAAGTTTTGCTGCTGCCGGATCCATTTTAGACTCCTTGGAAGAAAGATTGGGTTGTGGGTGGAAATTCCCCGGACCGCTTAGTGTCCCGGATGAATGGCGTCGTTGAGGTAGATGCAGGTCAGGATCGCAAACACATAGGCTTGCAGGAACGCGACCAGAATCTCGAGGGCGTACAGCGCGACCGTGAGCGCCAGCGGCAGCACGCCGCCGACCCAGCCCAGGGCGCCGAGCGAGAAGCCGAGCATGGCGACGAAGCCCGCGAACACCTTCAGCGCGATGTGGCCGGCCAGCATGTTGGCGAACAGACGGACGCTGTGGGAGACCGGCCGCAGGAAGAACGACAGGATCTCGATGAACATCACCAGCGGCAGGATGTAACCGGGGACGCCGTGGGGCACGAAGATCGAGAAGAATTTCAGGCCGTTCTTGGCAACGCCGTAGATCAGGACCGTGAAGAAGACCAGCAGCGCCAGGGCTGCCGTCACGATCAGATGGCTCGAGATCGTGAAGGTATAGGGAATGATGCCGATCAGGTTCGAGACGCAGATGAACATGAACAGCGAGAAGATCAGCGGGAAGAACTTCATGCCTTCCGCGCCGGCGGTCGAACGGATGGTCGAGGCGACGAACTCGTAGGAGATTTCGGCGACCGACTGAAGGCGCCCGGGAACCAGCTGCGCGCCACTGGCAAGCATCAGCAGCGAGATGATCGCCACGGCGATCAGCATGTAGAGCGATGAATTGGTGAAGGCGATCGTCTGATGGCCGATATGGCCGATCGTGAAGAGAGGCTCGATGTTGAACTGGTGGATCGGGTCGATTTTCATCAGCGCGGCATCTCTTGGTCTGCCGRGCAATGCCGGCGGGTCTCGGTCTGCCGGCCGGGCCGGCCCGTACCGGCGAAGCCGGCACGATCATTCCTCTCCTGGTGCGGATCGCTTAAGAACCACCGCGCCTGTTTTGCCCCGCGCCCGCCGTTCTCACCACGTTCACGACGCCGGCGACGAAGCCCAGCAGCAGGAACACGATAAATCCGAAAGGCGACGTCGACAGCAAGCGGTCGAACCCCCAGCCAATCCCCGCCCCGACAACGACGCCGGCAACCAACTCCGAAGATAACCGAAAACCAAGCGCCATAGCCGAGGCTCTGGCCGCTCTGTCTCCACCGTCACCTGCGGGTTGCTCGGTCTTGACGTGGCGGTCGCGAAACTCGGACAACCGCTGGTCAAGATTTCCGAGCCGTTCGGAAAGCGCAGCTTCCTCGGGCGATCTATCGCGATCTCCATTCTCGCCGTGCCCCGTGCCCTGTGTCATGCAACGAAGACCCGAAACGCCGCGGCTGAATGGAAATTACGCCCGCCACCCTCAAAAGCCGCGCGGACCATACTGATGGCCCATAATCAAGTCAAGCCAAGTCACGATTGCGTCGCTTTCCGTTATGTATCTGATTTCTTTGACGATATCGGCCTGTGCGGCAGCGCTGCACACAGCGTGACGCCGCACCGCAGCAGCTCTCCTCATGATCGGCGGATGCGGCCGGCATTTCGCCGTGCTGCCGGGATCAAACGGGCCGCCGGGATCGTTGATTCAGGGTGAGTGTTTTTGGCGGCGGATGGCCTCGCCGGGGTGTAGAATTGGAGATGTGCCACCTGCGCGTCGTGGCGGAGAGTGCGATGAGACCAGCGACGTCCTCCACAACATCGTGGTTTGCGGCAGCGGCGCTTGCCGCGGTGATGGCAACCAGCGGCGGTCTCGTTGTCGCCCAATCTGCCCCCGACAGCGAAAACGGCCGCTACAGCATGACACCGATCCCCGAGGGCGTGCTGCGGCTCGACACCCGCACCGGTACGGTGTCGACCTGCAGCAAGAACGGCGCCGGCTGGGCCTGCTACGCGGTGCCCGACGAACGGACCGCGCTCGACGCCGAGATCGGCAGGCTCCAGGCCGAAGTCGAGAAGCTGAAGGGACAGATCGCGGCGGGACCGACCGTGTCGGGCAAGATCGACGAGGCGCTGCCGAAATCCGACCCGCTCAAGAAAGCGGATCCGAAGGTCGCCGAGGGCGACCGCAAGATCGAGATCGTCGTAGGGTGGGCAAAGGCGTTCTTGCGCCGTGCCCACCATGTCTCCACGATGCTGAGAAGAGACGTGGGCACGTCGCTTCGCGCCTTTGCCCACCCTACGGCAGCGTTCGATCAATCGAGATATTTGATGACATCAGCCAAATCCATCACGCGCTCGGCGCCATCCTCGGTGCAAGCCACCAGCATCGCATCGTCGCTGCTTACCGTGCAGACGCCGGGTCGCGGCTTCACCGATCTCACCAGCGAAGCTGCGAAGTTCATCAATGAGGCCCGCGCGCGCGACGGCGCGCTGACGCTGTTCATCCGTCACACCTCGGCGTCGCTGACGATCCAGGAAAACGCCGATCCCTCCGTGCTGGTTGATCTCACCACCGCGCTATCCAGGCTCGCGCCGGAGAATGCCGGGTGGACCCACGACACCGAGGGGCCCGACGACATGCCCGGACATATCAAGACGATGCTGACGCAGACCTCGCTTCAGGTCCCGGTCCTGAACGGCAGGCTCGCGCTTGGCACCTGGCAGGCGATCTACCTGATCGAGCATCGCACCCGCCCGCACCGGCGCGAGGTGGTGCTGCAATTCATCGGCAGCAATCAGTAAGGGCTGAAAACAAAACCGGCCGCGGAGACCGCGGCCGGTTGGTGTTGGCTGGTCGCTGCTGTCGATCAGGTCGCCTTGATGTCGACGTCCTTGGTCTCGGGCAGGAAGAAGAAGCCGATCACGACGGTAATCGATGCGAAGATGACCGGATACCAGAGACCCGCATAGATATCGCCGGTCGAGGCCACGATCGCGAACGCGGTCGCCGGCAGCAGGCCGCCGAACCAGCCGTTGCCGATGTGGTAGGGCAGCGACATCGAGGTGTAGCGGATGCGGGTCGGGAACAATTCGACCAGCATCGCGGCGATCGGGCCGTACACCATGGTGACGAAGATCACGAGGATGAACAGCAGTCCGATGGTCGCCGCCACCTGCGGACGGAAGATGTCGAACGGATGCGCCATCTTCACGATGCCAGCGTCGCCGGTCTTCGGATAGCCGGCGGCCTGCACGGCGGCGAGCACCGCCGGATTGCTGTCCTTGGCGTTGGCGTAGGCAACTTCCTTGCCGTTGACCATCACCTTCACGCCGGAGCCGGCCGCACCCGATGTCGTCGAGTACTTGACTGACGACTGGGCGAGGAAGGCGCGTGCGGTGTCGCAAGGCGCGGTGAAGACGCGGGTACCGACCGGGTTGAACAAGTCGCCGCAACCTGCGGGATCGGCCACCACCTCGATCTTGGCCTGTTCGATGGCCTTTTCCAGCGCCGGGTTGGCGTTGGAGGTGATCATCTTGAAGATCGGGAAGAAGGT
>NZ_JBFUES010000422.1:0-6145 GCF_056403875.1 Bradyrhizobium sp. P2_E8 | reverse complement strand
AGCTAGGGTTATGGATTCCGGGCCTGACCCTTCGGGTCCTCCCGGAATGACGGAAAAACCGTCATCGCCCTGCAAAATCTCCCCATCCCGGACCTTGCCAACCGGGGCAAGAGCGGTTAGTCAGAGCGCTCTTTCGCACCCCTCCGGCGCTGTCCGGAGGCTGCGTGCGGGCCCCGCCCGCAAACGCTGTTCGCGAAAACGCGCCCGTAGCTCAGCTGGATAGAGCATCAGACTACGAATCTGAGGGTCGGACGTTCGAATCGTTCCGGGCGCGCCATTTATCTTGCTGAAGTCGCTGGTGATTTGGTGCCGCAGTTCAGCGGGATGATTTTGTGGTTTGCAGGCAGTTTGCAGAACGAACGCACCGTTACGCTGAGGTGCTGGCTGCGGCCGGCTGAAGGCAGGTGGCACCAACTACTCGTGTGTGGGCAAAAACAGCTTCCCAAGCTGCATAAGAGGGTTCGATTCCCTTCGCCCGCTCCAAATCAAGTTATCCCTGCGAGACAAGGCCTTCTTGCATTTTTGTGCACGACTTTCTTGTGTTTACGCGATTTCCTATACAACGTCCGTACAAATCTCCGCAAAAAGCGCCTTCGAGGCTCGGTCGGCTGACTTAAAAAACCGGCTTTAGGTCGTGGATCTCGACGCAATGGCGATCGACCGCGGACTTTCAGTGAGCGGTAGCGTAGCTGGTCCAGACGAAATTGGAGACACCCGATCCGGTCGACAAAAACGCGTCTATAGGGACATCGGCGTGCCTTCTAGCCTCCGTGATTGGTTTCGCGTTTTCGTCGCTCTCGTTTTGCCGACGTGGCGGGGCGATGGAGGGCTGCGATCATTCCAGCCGACATCGTCAGCATAACGACGGCGATCATGAGGACGATGCACCGAGTCGGCGCGACCCTTGGAAGCGTAGGCCGGGATCAAGTGTTCCCAAATCGCCTGCAAGCGGTATCTGATCCGCGAGATGACCGTTCCGATTGACCACCACTTCATTCCGGCGTTCTTCCTCGCGCAATGGGCCGACGGAACTGGCAAGCTCGTCGAATACACCCTGAAGCACGGCAAGTTGATAGCGAAGGCGGTCGGTCCGCGTGCGACCGGCTACGAGCCGCATCTGTATTCGTTTCCGGAATTGCCACGCGACGCCGCCAACTTCCTGGAGACGGTTTTCTTCGACTATCCGCCGACGCGCAAGACCGGGACGACCGGCCGCGGTCGCCGTAGCCAACCGATCGATGTTCTCGTCGTTCGTCGTCGCGGCCACTGCGCACGTTTGCGTGGCCTTCGTCACGCTTGCGCTGGGATCTGACTTTGCTGCGGCGCAGGCGACCGATCCGGTCGAAGCGCTAGGATATCGTCAGAGCTCAGAAGGGCGGTCGCTCGTCCAAACCGCGCTGAAGTCCGCGAACGCGGTTCTATCGTCCTCTTCGTCTTTCCGCCTCATGTCGTCGTGGAGCCTTAAAGGCGGAGAAGGCCGATCATCGGACGATATTCTGGTGTTCAACGTCGCAACTACCGTCAAACCCTTCGTCATCCAAGTGCCATTCCGTTCCTGCCACTGCATCTTCGTCCAGGAGGAAGCCTTTCGGAAAAGTGTCGACCGATATGCCCGGAATTCCAAAAAAACTTCCGAAATAGATCCTTCGGAGTTGCTCGCCTTCATGCTGCTGCACGAGGTGGGCCATCAGGAAAGCGGCCATCCCGGGTTCATGGACCAGGAATCGCCGGACCTGAACTTCGATGACAACGAAATCAAAGTCCGCGAGCGAGCGGCCGACGAGTTCGCGGCAAAAGCTTTGGTGACCGCCGGCAAGGACAACGGGCGGGTGGACGCGTTCCTGGCCGCGATGAAGCTCGAAATGGCTCTTTCGAAAGTCTCTTTCAACCTGAGCGGCATCCGCGTCGTGGATCGCTTCGGCGGGTCCACCTTATGCTCGAAGGACTTGTTCGCCGACAAGGGCGTCAGCCATCCGAATTTCGAGCTGCGCATACTGAAGGTAAACGACATAATTTCGGGCACCACGACTTCGCGTCAATTGGTCAGCGACTTCGAAAAATTCGTCCGACCGGACCCAGATAGGCCAGATCGTGGCGAAGCTGCAACACGTAGGGTAGATTCTATAATGTGACGCGCCTTGTGATTGCGTAGGCGGCGCGGGGCCAATACGCTCGCTCCGTCTGTTATCTCGGTGACCCATGCATTTTCGATCCATAATGGTTTTTGTCCTCCTGATTTCGTCGTCGGCCGCGATGGCTCAAAGCCGCAAGGCGAGCGATCCGATCATCATCTGTCCGACCGCGAAAATCGCCCGCTGCGACGTGCTGGTTGATCCCATGGGGAATCCCGCTCAGCCGGTCAAATGCCCAGCTTCCCACTGCAGAGCGAGTGCGACGATCAGAGACGGTAAGAAGGTTTGCAATTTCTCATGCCCCGAGTACTTCGACATCTTCAACTGATCCCTCGCATACTTGCTCCGCTCGCGACGGTTTCGGCGCTTGTCGGCTGCGGTACGTACGTTCCGCCTCTTCAGKAATATTTCGAGACGGCGCCTCCTGACGCGGTTTTCTCCGCCGGCGGACAATTCGAATACGCCATCAAGACCAAGATCTATTGCGACATCGTCGAAGCGGTCGTCACCAGTCGCGAAGCCGGCGTCCTGCCCACGGGGTGGGCAGTCCAAACCACACTCGATCTTCAAGTGGACGAGTCCGGTTCGTTGAATCCGGGGGCAACCTACATCGATTCACCGACGTTTTCGATCGGCGCCGGCGCCGTGTTGTCGTCGCAAGCTACCAAGGAAAGCAAGTTCGGCAGCTATTGGAATCTAGACAAGCTGAAAGGGGCCGGGAGCAGCCCGTGCGCGAGTACTCATCCCACAGGCAGCTCTCTGCTGCTGAGCGAGTTGGGAATAACGCAGTGGTTGCAAGACTCGCTGAGGAGCCGATATTTCCTACCGTCCTCTGAGGGGAAGAAGGGCGACCCGTTCTTCAAGCAGGACTTTCTATCCCTACACGTCAAGTTCATCGTCACCTCGAGCGGGAGCGTCACGCCGGCCTGGAAGCTAGTGCGCGTCAGCACGGGTAACGGTGGATTGCCGCTGGTCGGGGCAGGCCGGGTTCGGACGCACGACCTCCTTCTCACTTTCGGACCCACCTTTGCCGCGGGAAGCCCGAACTTGGCGATAAGTTCGCATGCGGCCCAGGACTTCGGCAATGCGGTTTCCAACGGCCGCCGCGTACCGACGCCTTAGCGGCGCCGACGCCGGAATCCCGTCTAGTTCGTAGAACGCATCGACGCTTGGGTCGGTATGGCTGATGCATTCAACGAGCGTCCGAGCGCGATAAGTCCGCAATGACGCGCGACGCTTCACGAACGTTGACGGACTTTCCAACCTTGAAGCCGGCATCCGGCCTGGTACGCTGCGCCGATCGGATGATTACGGCGGGCTTGTGAGGCGTGGACGACGAACTTATCAGGATGTCGGCGTTCGCGGCGCTCGATCGGCTGCTGACCGGGCGGGCGGTGCTTCCGTGGAGCGCGATCGAGCCCGGTTTTGCGGCTCCCGGATTTGACCATCGCCTTCGGTTCGCGAGCCGCGCGAAAGGCATCTTCAAACCGAAGGAGATGGCCGGCATCCTCTCCGTGAGAACGGTCATGCCCCGAAAGGGCAGAAGGATCTGGTATCGAGACCAGCACGACGGTCGTGATGCCTTGTACGCGGGCGACACGACCGTCCGCTACAGCTTCAGAGGCGAAGACCCCGCGTCCTCCGACAATCTGATGCTAAGGGATGCGCTGGAGAAGCAGCACCCGATCATCTACTTCGTCGCCGTGTCACCGGCCGTCTACATGCCTCTCTACCCCACCTTCGTGGTGAATTGGTATCCGGAGAGGCTCGAAGCAGATCTGACTTTCGCTCCATCGGCCTCGATGACGAAAGTCGTCGCTCCTCCGGCGACGCCGATCGAGCGCCGCTACAGGCTGGTCGAGGTGAAGCAACGGGTTCATCAGGCCGAGTTCAGGGAGGCGGTGCTCGATGCCTACGACGCACGATGCGTGATCACCGGGCTGTCCGTGCGCGAGCTTCTCGATGCGTCTCACATCATGCCGGACGCCGACGAGAATTGGGGACAGCCCTGGATTCCGAACGGTCTTCCGCTGAGCAAAATTCATCATGCCGCCTATGACACTAATCTGATCGGCATTGATCCCGACGGCCTCGTTCACGTGTCGCAGCGGCTGTTGGCCGATTGTAGGGATCTCGATGTGCTGAAGGCCGTCGAAGCGATGAAAGGGATGCGGATTCGAAAGCCCCGATCGGAAGAGGATCGGCCGGATCGCGATCGCGTGGCATTGCGCTTCGAAATGTACCTGGCGGCCAACTAGGCATTGAGCGAGCCGCGGGCAGGCTGCTGGGTCCGGCGGCTCGGGCCGCGAGACGGAGACGATCGTCAAATTCCCAAGACTGCCAGCGCGTCTAGATCTGCGGGGACCATCTCCTCCGGCCAAGTCGGATCGAGGCGTTGCGACGCGTCGAACGACAAGAAGTCCTCGCGAATGCGGTTGATCTCCCAATGGTCGATATTGACGACTGAGGGGATGAAGGACCGAAGCAGTTCGAGGCGTTGTCGCGACAGGCGGTCGTTGTCGTCAATCGGCTCGCACAGCGCATCGAATGCCGGCCCGAACGAGCGGAAAGGTCTCGACTGCCAATGGTCGCGAAAGGGATGACCGAGCATTCTCACCACGTCGCGAAAGATCGAATCAAGGCGGATCTGTTGTTTCACCTCGTTCACGACTTCGGGGAAGAGCGTGTCCAGCTTGACGTGTCGTCTCACCTCACTGATCAATTCAGGCATCAGTACTTCGATCGTCGGGAACGCGCTCTGGCGATGGTGGCCTGCGTCGACCGCAGCTTGGCGGTCGTCAGCCAACCAGAAATGCCCTTTGCCGAGTGCGATTTCAGTCTGGTGTCTAACGAAGGATCCTGGTTCGCTACGCAATCCGCCGTATCTGGGATCACCGTGACGATGCGGACCGACGCTCGCGATGTCGATCTCCCAGACGCTCTTCTTCCCATGACAATTACGGAAATAGATCGGCATGCCGCCGCGGAAGTAGGCATCATCCCCGCAGACCAGTACGTTTTCGTAGGTCTTGCGTTGGGCTTGGGCGAGCCTCTCGCCGCTCTCGTCGGCGATCAGTTCTCTGATCGGCGGGATCATCGTTGCGACGTCGTAGCATTCGTCGATTGCTTGCGCTCCGAAGAAGGAGMGATCGTCCTTGATTGAACGGAGACACTCTTCGGCACTCGTCGACCGGCTCTCGGTACCGTACGGCTCGTAGACGTTTGRCCACCAGATGCAGCCGTCGTAGAACAAGATTTCGAACTTCATCGCCTCGCGCTTGAACTCCCAAGGGGTTCTGCGTTTCGTGCGCGGTCGTGCCAACGGCAGGATGTCCAATTCAGGCTGGCTGACGCGAAACGCAAGCTTGGCTTCGTCGGGGTCGATATGGCGCACCACGGCAGTGTCGGCGCCCCGGAAGAGTCCGGCGCGCGGCTTTTGGGCTCCCTTCGGGATGTAGTCCAGCCGGTAGGTGAAGCCGAGTGGGACCGGTACGAGACGCATCGCAAGCTCCATCAACGCCCGCCGTTAACGAGCGTCTGAAACGTTCGCTCGTGTCATCGTCCGGCGCAAGTGGCTCGTGTCATTTAGAAAATCGGTGCTGTGGAAACGCGGTGGAGACGGTTCCGCGTGTGCGGTCGGATCATCCAAGCCGATCGCGATCGCGTGGCCTTGCGCTTCAAAATGTACCTCGAGGCCAATAGTCGTCCGTCCCGTAGGCAAGATGCGAACGGCCTCGCACCTGATCACGATCTTCGGGACTTCAGCGCCCGTTTCACCGCGTTCTCGATGAATTGCCAGGCCTTCAGATCGGAGGCGGCGGCGGCTTCTTTGGCTGCCGCGATGATGTCCGGCTTCATGTAGATCAACATGGCCCTGCGACCGTCGGTCCGGGGCTTGGCGCCGGCCTTCGCTGCCTTCGGCATTTGCTTCCGCACCCTTCTGGATTAACCAAACCGACATTAGCAGCGAGGCGCGCGAGGACTAAGAGGCGACCTTTCCAAAGCTGTTGATG
>NZ_JBFUES010000421.1:0-6146 GCF_056403875.1 Bradyrhizobium sp. P2_E8 | reverse complement strand
GTCTGGTCATGCCGTTGCGCGCGTTCTGTCGATAGGCCGCGTAGGTAATCTGCTTGAACATAGTCATCGAGTTGATCGTCCGATCGAGCACGATCAGCTTGCAGGTCTTGGCATCAACACCGGTCGTCAAGAGTTGAGACGTGGTTGCGATTACAGGATATGGCTCCTCAGGATCGATGAAGCGATCCAGCTCGGCTTTGCCTTCGGGACTATCGCCGGTGATCCGCATACCCATGCCGTACCTTGAGAGGAAAAGCAGGGCGGTCAGATCGGGCTAAGCCGTTGAATCGCTGGTACCGCAAACAGGACTCGAATCTGTGATCCCGTCATTACGAATGACGAGGGCGCCTGAGCGAGAGAGATCCAAACCGCGCCCCCATAAGCGCTTGGTTTGCCGGAAAATGTCGTACTAGACCAATTCGCAGGGTACTAAGATTCGGAGAAAATTCAGTTCTCTGGGCCTATCCAACGTCTAGTTTGATCCGCGATGGGGTCTCTCTGGCCAGAAAAAAGCAGGAAAACGGCCGGATATTTGGCCTGTCTCCGCATAGGAGTACGACATGACTTTGGCTGGCTGGCGGAGAGAGTGTCAGTCAATCCCTGTTGAAAGATAAAGCATTTTCGCCTTTGTCGGATCAATACCTACCGTTCGAGCTACGGATCCGGCTCGATCTTCAGATGGCGGCGATGTCCAGCTTCGAGCCATCGACCAGACGCGACAACCGAAACGGTTTGGGATCAACGCAAGGCGTGTCGTTCACGAGAAGCTGTGCAGCCAGATAGCCAAGCCCCGGGCCCAAACCGAAGCCGTGACCCGAGCAGCCCGCTGCGAGGACGAGGCCTTCCACCCCGTCCACCTGCGATACCACGGGCACTGCGTCTGGCGTGCAATCGACGAAGCCGCCCCAGGCGCTATCGATCTTGATTTCGCCGAGTTGGGGGAAGGTTTTCCGGACACTCTCCACCACTTGGCTCACCAGCCATTTCAAGGGCGGAGGATCCAGCACGCGATTCTGTTCGAAGATCCGATCGTCGTTGGTCAGGAGCGCCGGCATTGAATCCGGCCCTGAAACGAACGATCGGCCGACGCCGAGCCTGACGTTCTTCAGGCGACGCAAGAACTGCGGCATGAATTCCCGGCTATACCGGATAGCCTGGGGCGTGATTTCGAGGTTCGCCTTGCCGCTGATCGCAAGCGTGTAGCTGCCGTCCAGTCGGCGCGTGATCGTGCAGTAGGGTGTCGAGACCGCCTCGCCTATGTTGATCGTCGGGGTGGAACGCAGCGCGGTCTGCCGGATGCTCGCTTGGGGGAAACTGATCCCGAGCGGCCGAAGGAAGCGCGAGGACCAGGCGCCGGAGGCGCACAGCACCGCGCTGGTTCTGATGTAGCCCTTCTCCGTGTGAACGCCCGCAATCTTGCCATTGGCCAAGTCGAGCGCCCGCGCGGCGCATCCCTGGTGGATCGTGGCGCCCAGAACTCTGGCCCCATCGGCGATAGCCGGCGCGGCGAGCGCAGGTTCGGCCTTGCCGTCCCGGTCCGAATAGGTCCCGCCGATCCATTTGTCGCGCGCTTCGGGAACGCGCGCGGCCACCTCCGCCCGGCTCAGCACGCGGGTGTCGACGTCGTACTCCCTGGCGACCTCGCGCCACCTTTCCCAGCCGGCGAGCACAGCCTCATCGTGGGTCGCATAGACGAGACCGCAGCGTCGAAATCCGAGGTCCCGATTGATATCGCGCGTGAGTTCGTCCCACAGCCGCATAGAGATCACCGAGAGCGGCAGTTCGCGCCGGTCGCGGTTCTGTTGGCGGCACCAACCCCAGTTTCGGCTCGATTGTTCACAGGCGACGTGGCCCTTCTCGAGGAGCGCCACAGAGAGGCCGCGCTTCGCCAGGTAATAGGCGGCCGTAGAGCCGAGGATGCCGCCGCCGACGACGACGACGTCCGCCTCGGCCGGAAGACGCTCATCGCTGTGAATGCGCTCGACGTGGGGCGACATGTTCCAACGAACCTCGGCTGCCAAGAATGCGGAAGCAAAGTTCCGATCAGCCCTTCATCGCATCGTGCGCTCGATAGAATGTGCTGAAATCATCCAGGACTTCGCAAGATGTTCGGGTTTTTGGCCGCTTGATTGAACGAAGCTGCTCAAGCCCGACCGAGCATGGTTGCAGGAACAGTGCAAGAGTTTCATTTAAAGCGCGATGCCGCAGCTTTTCGGAGCCGATATTGAGCTATCGGTAGAATCCGAGAACTGCCTTCGTCTCGAGATACTCCTCCATGCCCTCGAGGCCGTATTCGCGACCGTTGCCGGAGCGCTTGTAGCCGCCGAAAGGTGCGTTCGGGTCCCAGTCAGGATAATTGAGATGGACTTGACCCGACTGGATCTGCCCGGCGATTGTCCGCACTGCTTTCATATCAGCGCCCTGCACATGGGCGCCGAGGCCGTAGACGGTGTCGTTGGCGATCGCGATCGCCTCGTCCACGGTGTCGTAGGGAATGATCGATAATACTGGGCCGAAGATCTCCTCCTGCGCTATCCTCATGTCGCGACGAACGTTCGAGAAGATCGTCGGCCGCGCATAGAGGCCAGTCTGAAGGTGGTCAGGCCGCCCCGGCCCGCCCATGACGAGCTTCGCGCCTTCCTTCAGACCTACACTGATCATGGTCTGCACGCGCTCGAACTGCGGCCGGTTGGCGATCGGACCATGGGTCGTGCTTTCCGCAAGGGGATCGCCGACCACCAATTCAGAAGCGGCGGCCGCCGCCAGGATCTCGACCTCCTCCATTTGTGAGCGGGACACAAGCATGCGCGTCGGTGCGCTGCAGGATTGGCCGAGATTGCGGAAGGCTGCGCCGACGCCAAGCGGAACAGCGCGGCTCAGATCGGCATCAGGCAAAATAATGTTCGGCGACTTGCCGCCAAGCTCCTGGGCGACGCGCTTGACGGTGGGCGCCGCGGCCTGCGCGACGAGAACGCCGGCCCGGGTCGAGCCGGTGATCGAGATCATGTCGACCAGCGGATGCGACGCCAGACCGGCCCCAACGATCGGACCTGTCCCATTGACGAGGTTGAAGACGCCGGGCGGACAACCGGCATCGTCCATGACCTCAGCGAATAGCAAGGCGCTCAGCGGCGATAATTCGCTCGGCTTCAACACCACCGTGCAACCCGCTGCGAGCGCGGGGCCGACCTTCGCTGTGATCTGGTAGAGAGGCCAGTTCCAGGGGGTGATGAGCCCGCAGACACCGATCGCCTCGCGCATGATCGCGGTGCTGCCACGCGCGGTGACGAACGGATAGGTCGCGAGATTGTCGCGTGCGACACGGATATGTTCGGCGGCCAGCGGTACCTGGGCTCGGCGCGCATAGGTGATGGCAGCTCCCATCTCGCACGTGAGAACCTGCGCGAACAACTCCAGCCGCTGGAGGAGCAAACCATGAACCCGGTCGAGCAGCGCCGCTCTGTCAGCCGGCGCTGTCATGGACCAGCCGGCGAAGGCGCGTCTGGCAGCTGCTATGGCGCAGTCCACATCATCGTCATCGCCGAGCGGAACCTCGGCGATCGGCTGCTCCGTCGCCGGATTGACGACGGTTGCTGCTGCCGCGACTGATCCGATCGGCTTCCGCCATTCTCCGTCGATGTAGAATTTTCCGAGGAAGCCGGCTTCCGTCAGGTGCCGAAGGGGAGAGGTCATTGGACGCGATCCTTTCGGCGGCCTACCAGCCGCGCATCCGGGGCCATCGTGCTTCGATCGCGTCGCTGCCGGCCGAGATGACGTTGTACCATTCGTGTTGCGACGCCGTCGCACAGGCGTGATTGGGGAGAATCCTGACCTTCGCGCCGATCGAAAGGTCGGGCAAAGCCTGCGTCGAGCCGGGCCCGATGGCGAGGATGCCGTGCTCCTGGCTCGCTTGCGAAACGATCAGGTTGGGATAAATCTTGCCGGCCACATCGCAGACCAGACCGTATCCCTGGTCGACCCGCTGCGTCGCGGTGCCGCGGTCGCGCGACAGCGCCATCCAACCTGCATCGACCAAAATCCAACTCTTCTCGGGCTTCTTGCCGATCACGGTGGCAAGCACCGAGATCGCGATGTCGTCGGTGGTGCAGACACCGACACCGTGCATCACCAGATCAAGGAACATGTAGACGCCGGCCCGCATTTCCGTGACGCCGGTCAGGTCTTCGGCAAAATGGGCGGTCGGCGTCGAGCCGACGCTGACGACAGGGCACTCATGCCCCGCCGCGCGCAACCTCGCCGCCGCAGCGACGGCCACGGCCCTTTCGTTCTCCGCAGCCGCCTCGAGGGTTTCAGGCGCGCAGAGACCGTAGGATTCGCCGGCATGGGTGAGAATGCCCGCGATCTTGACGCCGGCCTCGGCAACGGCGGCCGCGACGGCGATGAGCTTGGAATCCTCAGCGGTCAGCCCGCCACGGTGACCATCGCAGTCGATTTCGATGAAAGCAGACGGCGTCACGCCGGCGGCACGAGCGGCCGCGCCGAGGATGATCGCCTGCTCCCGCGAATCGAGCAGCACCTTGAGGTCGACGCCTGCTTTCCGCAGACGCATCGCTCTTTCAGCTGTGTGGGGCGCCAGACCCACGGCATAGGTGATGTCCCGGAATCCATGCTGCGCGAAGTACTCCGCCTCCGCCAAGGTTGAGACAGTGATTGGTCCCGCCCCCGATGGATAGATGCGTTGGGCGACGTCAATGGATTTCGCCGTCTTCATATGGGGACGCAGCACGACGCCTTGCCGGCCCATAAGAGAGGACAGGCGCGCGAGATTGCGATCCAGCCGGTCCTTGTCGAGGAGGAGCGCCGGTGTTGCCAGCGCGCCAATCGTTGCGGCGGGCTCGCCCGGACCGACATTTGGGATATCCGCCCTGTCCATCTCCACGCGCAGCATCCCGATGTCTCCTTAGCCGAATGACTGGTTGGCGAGCCCGAACATGCGGGCCGGTCCGGTCCATGGAGCCGGCGTCCCCAGCACCATGGTGGTGGCATCACTGACCTGCTGCAGGTCGATGCTTTCGAGCCATTCCCCGAGTTGCGAGGAGGCAGGAGTATCGATCCGGACGAAGACAGGCCCGAGCCGCGCGATCGCGAATTCGATCAGCGCGCGTGCATCGGTCGGGCTCTCGGCCACCACGGGGCCGATGACATACCCGCGGCCGAAGAGCCGAGAGATGGCGTAGCCGCAAAGTATGCCGTCACGCAGCAGGACATAACCGTCACCGCTATCGAACAGCCCATTCAGCAACTGCCGCCGCTCCAACCCGGTAGCAGTGCGATCGAGCCGCGCGATCGCTTCGAACTCCGATGCGGCCATCGGTCTGAGGAGGCCCGATCGCGGCGTCTCGTGGCTTTGGCGTGGAATTCCCTGATGCTGATGGATGATCCCGGTCGGCACAAAGCCGCGGCGGCGATAAAGCGTGATGCCTTCGGCCGTCGAATTCAGCGCGATGGTCCGTGGGCGCGCGGACGTCAGCAAGGCATCCATGAGCTGGGCCCCATAGCCGCGGCCCTGCGCGGCCTTTGCGACGATGATCATCCCGGCGGAAGCGTGAGTCTCGCCGTACGGCCACCACGCCGCTGTCCCGATCACCGTCCCAGCGCGCTCCAGAACAAAGCCTTTTCCCAACTGCAGCGCGATATCCCAATCCTCGAGTCGATAGGGCCAGGACATCTCCTGCGAAAGCTTCAGGGCGCCTTCCAGATGCGCTCTGGCGAAAGGAACCAGCACCGCGACTTCACTGTCGCGTTCTCCGGCCTGGTAAGCTGCGGTGGTCATCATGATTCAACGTCTCTTGGTCGCGGTGTCGGCCTAACCGGTAGTGCCTAACAGGGCGAGGGCCACCTGATGATCCCCGCATCCTCTGCAGCGTACGTTGCGCCCGACAACATTACGCAATCGGACTGGCGCAAAGTTCGGCATACAATTTCATTGATGGTGCGGCAGCAGCATCAATCTGCTGTCCCGCGGCATGTGGCGTGCCGGAGGGCGTATTCACGCCTTCCAGTCCAGGACAATCTTGCCGCACTTGCCGGTGYGCATGATCTCAAATCCGGCCTTGAATTCTGTGACGGGCAGGCGGTGCGTTATGATTTTACGGATGTCGAGGCCGCTTTCGAGCATTGCGAGC
>NZ_JBFUES010000420.1:0-6152 GCF_056403875.1 Bradyrhizobium sp. P2_E8 | reverse complement strand
CGCCGCGCCAGCGCGCGTAACGCCAGGGCAAATACCAGCGTGCCCCGGGCGGCGCGGCGAGGGGCACGTTGTCGATGCCCGACGTGCCGTACGGATTGCAGCGAAGCAGGCGCGCGAGCGTCATCCAGCCACCGGCCCAGAGCCCGAAACGTTCGATCGCCTCGTCGCCGTAGGCGGAGCAAGTCGGAAGGTGCCGGCAGTTGTAGCCGACCAGCGGCGAGAGTGTATGGCGGTAGAGCCAGATCAGCGCGCGACCGAATCTGCGTGGAAGGCGAAGCGCGCCTTCGACGGGAGTGGAACAATGCTCGCAAGCTGAATGCTTCATGTGCGCTTTGCCGCGATCGTCGGCGAGGTGTTGCCCGGTTCCGGCGCAGGGAACAGCAAGGTGTTATTTGCGCGCCATATTTTACGTGCTTTTTGGGAGCAGTGCAGCAAGTACCTATGGACGATCTGTATTCCCCCGGATACCATTTTTATGACGTCCGTGTGTAGAAGCATACTCGTGTATGATGGACTCAGAGGGCGCTACCGAGGATTGTCGGGGGACCTTTGGGGCTTGGGGAAGGAACCAGATTGAGACTTCTGAACTCCCTTGATCGTCGCGGCTGGTTGGTGCTTGGGGCTGCCGCACTCGGCATCGCGCTGTCCGGAGCTGTGGCGACGACCGGCACCAAGGCTCATGCCGCTGCTGCTCTCGAAGAGCGCAAGCTGCCGATGAAGTTCAGCTGGGTCGCCTGCGAGCCGAACTGCCGCGGCTGGGTCAGCGCGGTTGGCATCATCACGGCCGATACACCCAGGGATTTCGAGGAGTTTTCACGCGGGCGCCAGCTCGGCGGTGCCACCGTCGTGCTCGATTCCAGCGGCGGTTCCGTCAACGACGCGATCACGCTCGGCAGGCGCTTCCGCAATCTCGGGCTTTTGACCACGGTCGGCATCAGCGTTCAGAACCGCGGCGGGCAGTCGGCCCGTCCGGCGGTCGCGCCTGACGCCTATTGCGAATCCATGTGCGTGTTCCTGCTGCTGGCCGGCAAGAAGCGCTACGTGCCGGACGCCGCCCATGTCCGGGTCCATCAGATCTGGATGGGCGACCGCGCCGATGACGCCAAGGCGGCGAGCTACAGCGCGCAGGATCTGATGATCGTGGAACGCGACATTGGCCGGCTTGCCAAATACACTTTCGACATGGGCGGCGCCGGCGATCTTTTGTCGCTCGCGCTCAGCGTCCCGCCCTGGGAAGATCTGCACGAGCTGGACACCGGCGAGCTCAAGCTCACCAATCTCGTGACGACCGATCTGGTGGCCGACGTGCTGCCGCATGTGGACGTCACGGCGCCGGCCATGGCGGAGCTGACACCGAAGACGCAGGCCAGGTTTGGCGTGGAACCGGAGCAGGCGGCCAGGTCGACTAAGACGGCGGAAGCCGTCGTGCCGACCGGGACGGCGCCGAGCGCGGGCTCGCAGAAGTAGGATCTCAAATCTTGGCCGTCATTCCGGGGCGCGCGTAGCGCAAACCCGGAGTCTAGCGCTGTAATCTCGGGATTCCGGGTTCGTCGCTTTGCGACGCCCGGAACGACGCGGGCGGGTTCAGCCCTGCGCCGCAGCCGGCTGCTTCGCCTTCGCTTCGATCTGACCGATGGCATCGACCACCGCATCGAAGGTCAGGAGCGTCGAGGCATGGCGCGCCTTGTAGTCGCGGACCGGCTCGAGGAACTTGATCTCTTCCCATTTGCCTTCAGGAGGCGCGCCGTTCTCCTTGAGCATCTTGCGAACGGTTTCGCGTAACTCACGGAGTTCGCTCGCAGTCGAGCCAACGACGTGACTTGCCATAATGGATGAAGAGGCCTGTCCCAGCGCGCAGGCCTTCACGTCATGGGCGAAGTCGGTGACGGTATCTCCACTCATCTTGAGATCGACCTTCACGGTCGACCCGCACAGCTTGGAGTGGGCAGTCGCGGTGGCATCGGGGGCCGACAGCCGCCCGAGGCGCGGAATATTCCCGGCCAACTCGATGATCCGCTTGTTATAAATGTCGTTCAGCATGTGATGGAGTCCAACACTTCCGCACCGGATCGGCCTTGGCGGGCGCCGTCCACGGTCCTATATAGGGTCGGAACGGGTGGAAAAACAGTCCAGCGGCCCGGCGGCGGCGATCCAGGACCACGCGGGCCGACGTTAGAGATTGCGGACCTTTTTCGCCAAAACTGTAGTCTTCAGGCGTCCGGCGGCTTGCCGCCCCGTCTGCCGGTGACACTCCGGCCGCAAGGCCGTCGAACGGAGTCGATATGGACGCTACGATCAAATCCCTTCGCCCCAACAAGCCCTCCGACCGGCAGCCTGAGAGCCGCCCGGCCGAGCTTGACCCTGCCGAATTCCTCGCGGCCGCCGTCCGCGCCGACCAGCCGCGCCCCGCGCGCGCAGAAGCGGAAGCGGCAGTGAAGACGCTGCTGGCCTATATCGGCGAGAACACCGCGCGCGAGGGTCTCCTGGACACGCCGCGCCGCGTGGTCGAAGCCTTCGACGAGCTCTATCAGGGCTATCACCAGTGTCCGGCCGAGGTGCTCGACCGCACTTTTGGCGAGACCGCCGGCTATGACGATTTCGTGCTGGTGCGCGACATCGAATTCACCTCGCAGTGCGAGCATCACATGATGCCGTTCTACGGCAAGGCGCACATCGCCTATACGCCGGTGGAGCGCGTCGTCGGCCTGTCGAAGCTTGCCCGCCTGACCGACATCTTCGCCCGCCGGCTCCAGACCCAGGAGCATCTGACGGCGCAGATTGCTGCGGCGATCGACGAGGTCCTGAAGCCCCGCGGCGTTGCCGTGCTGATCGAGGCCGAGCATACCTGCATGTCGGTGCGCGGTGTCGCCAAGCATGGCGCCTCAACGTTCACCAGCCGCTTTACCGGCATGTTCCGCGACAATCCGGCGGAGCAGGCCCGTTTCCTGTCCCTGGTGCGAGGCCTGCAACGCTGACCTCGCGAGTTGACTGGCGAGGTTTCTGTGTCCGCTCACTCCCATGAGATCGATGAAGGTCTGTCCTTCCAGCCCCGGTTCGACGCGGCCGGGCTCGTGACTTGCGTGGCGACCGATGTCGCCACCGGCGACGTGCTCATGGTCGCCCACATGAACGACGAGGCGTTGCGCAAGACGATCGCCACCGGCGAGGCCTGGTACTTCAGTCGTTCGCGCAATGCCTTGTGGCGAAAAGGTGAGACATCGGGTCAGACCCAGCGCGTGGTCGAGATGCGCACCGATTGCGACCAGGACGCGGTCTGGATTCGCGTCGAGCAGATCGGCGCGGCCTGCCACACCGGCCGCCGGTCCTGCTTCTACCGCAAGGTCGAGGCCGAGGGCGGGGGAGCCAAGCTCGTCTTCGTCGATGCCGAGCGGCTGTTCGATCCCAGCGACGTCTACAAGAAGTAGCCCCTCTGTCATTCCGGGGCGTGCGCAGCATGAGCCCGGAATCCATCGTGCGGCATCACGCGCGGGGGGGATGGATTGCGGGCTCATCGCTTCGCGATGCCCCGGAATGACCCGGGGATGGGCAAGTAGCCAAATTAACCCCGCATTAACCATACCTGTCCCACGGTGAGACGACAGGGCGCCGAATTGCCGGCGTCGCTCAACGCCGCGCGGGGCGGGCACTCCATCATGTCGGTCGACAATTCCAGTGCCTCTCAGACGGCGGTTCTCGATCCGTCGCGGGCGCGCGTCGCCGGTGCGATCAAGCAGGCCTCGAACATCACGGGCGTCAGCTTCCAATACATGCTGACCACCGCAAAGATGGAATCGGATTTCGATCCGACCGCGGGAGCCACGACGTCGTCCGCGCATGGGCTCTATCAGTTCATCGACCAGACCTGGCTCGGCACGGTGAAGGAGGCGGGGACCCAGCTCGGCTACGGCAATTATTCCGACGCCATCACCAGGACATCGTCGGGCAGCTACACCGTCGACGATCCCGTGATGAAGCGGTCGATCATGAAGCTGCGCGACGATCCGGAAGCCGCCTCGAGCATGGCCGCGGCGCTGACGCAGTCGAACAGTTTCAAGCTCACCGGTCTGCTCGGCCGCAGGCCGTCAGACAGCGAGCTCTACATGGCGCATTTCATGGGCGTCGGCGGAGCCGCAAAACTGATCGCCAATGCCGAGGACAATCCGCAAGCGGTCGGCGCGCGGTTGTTCCCCAATGCGGCATCCGCCAACCGTTCGATCTTCTATGCCAGGGATGGCCGCGCCCGCAGCGTCTCCGAAGTCTATTCGGTGCTGGACGCGCGCTATGCGAGCGCAGCGAATTCGAAGACCACGCGCAGCGCGATGGCGATGTATGGCGGCACGCCGTCGACGACGCAGGTCGCAAGCGCAAATGCCGTGCTGCCCACCACGCCCGTGATCGACAATGCCGCCTATCTCCAGACCTTTCCGAATGCGCGCGGCGTGACGCCGGTCAGCGCGACATCGTCAGCCACGGTCGCGGATAATGCACCGGGCACGCCGATGTTTCGCTCGATCTATCAGCCCGGCGACGCCACGCAGCCGGTCTCGACGACGGTGCAGAAATTGTGGGGCAACAACGCCTCGCTCACCTCGGTCGCGCCAGCGACCTCGGTCGCATCAGCGACGCCGGATGTGCGGCCGCCGCAGCCGCTCGACCTCTTCAGCGATCGCAGCGGCTCGTTCTCGAGCTAACCCTCGCGCTCGTGTCCCGGACGCGCAGCGTTGCTGCGCAGGGTYGGGGTAGGGACGCAGAGGCGCCTTGGTTCCCTTAACAAAACGTCAATAAAACCAGCCAGTTATGGTGAACGCTTTGTTAAGCGTCGTGGTTTATTTTGTGTTGCAGGTGACGAGCCGTYACCATTTTCGTTTGTTGTGTAAGCCGGAAGCAGCATGATTGTTCGGCAGTTCATCAATTGGATCAGGACGGCGTCCGCCGGCGAGCGGGCCGAGGCAACACGGGCATTGGCCCGGGCCTGGCTGATCTCGGACCTTTCCGCAGACGACCGCGTCGCCGCCGAAGGCGCGCTGCTGATGCTGCTCGACGATCCCTCGCCGCTGGTGCGGCAGGCGATGGCCGAGGCCTTTGCGCGCAGCACGGATGCCCCGGCGGCGATCGTGCGGGCGCTGTCGGCGGACCAGCCGACCGTCGCGCTGCCCGTGCTCGAACATTCTCCGCTGCTGATCGATGCCGATCTCGTCGACATCGTCGCAACCGGCAATGACGAGGTGCAGTGCGCGGTCGCGCGCCGCATCGCGCTGCCGGTGTCGGTCTGCGCCGCCATCGCCGAAGTCGGCTGCGCGGCGGCAGCGCTCGAGCTGATCGAAAATCCCCATGCCGAGCTCGCGCCGTTCTCCTGGAACCGTATCGTCGAACGCCACGGCCATCTCGCCGCGATCCGCGAGGCGATGCTGGTGCTGGAGGATCTGCCGGCCGCAACGCGCGCGGCGCTGGTGGCCAAGCTCTCCGAGACGCTGGCGCAATTCGTTGTCGCGCGGAACTGGCTGAGTCCCGATCGCGCCGACCGCATCACCATCGAGGCGCGCGACCGCTCCACCATGAACATCGCGGCGCGCTCGCGCGGCGAGGACATGCAGGGCCTGGTGCATCATTTGCGCGTCACCGGCCAGCTGACCGCAGGCCTGATCCTGCGCGCATTGTTGTCCAGCAATCTCGATCTGTTCGACGCCGCGCTGGCTGAACTCGCCGATCTGCCGCTGGCGCGCGTCACCGCGCTGCTGCACGATCGCGGCGGCAACAGCCTGCACGCGCTGCTGCGTCGCGCCGGGCTTCCCGAGGCGACGTTTGCGGCGTTCCAGGTGGCGCTCGACGCCTGCCACGAGCAGGGCTTCGTCGATAGCGACGACGGGGCGGTGCGGCTGCGCCGGCGCATGGTCGAGCGCGTGCTCACCCATTGCGAGACCGACCGTGGTGCCACCGAACCGCTGATGGTCCTGCTCCGCCGCTTCGCCACTGAGTCCGCGCGCGAAGAGGCAAGGCTGTTCTGCGACGAGCTCGTCGCGGATGACACGGTCGATCCGGTTTATGACGATCTGATCGCGGCGTAATTCAAGGCTCGCGATAAGGTGAGGTGGAAGACACAAACTCCGTCATTGCGAGCGCAGCGAAGCAATCCAGAGTCCCGCCGCGGGAAC
>NZ_JBFUES010000419.1:0-6155 GCF_056403875.1 Bradyrhizobium sp. P2_E8 | reverse complement strand
GTCCAGGGCGCCGCGAGGGCCAGATTGCGCGTGTTCCCGGGCTGAAATCCGGTGTATTGAGTTCCCCGACCTGTCCCTTCAGCCTTTGCCCCGAACCTATGCCGATTTTCAACCAGTCGATCCGGCGCAAGATCGTCGGCATCGCCCTCGGATTGATCGTCCTGATGCTGGTCACCTCGATCCTGTCGATGGTGATGTCGAGCCAGGTCGGCGTACTTCTTGACGAGCTGACCAACCGCTATATCCCGGCCTATGGCGATCTGGCGCGCGCCAATATTCGCTCGCTGGAGCGGTCGGTGGCGCTGCGGCGCATGGTCATGATGAAGATGCAGGCGTCCTCGGACGAGGAGGCCTATGYGGCGCGCCTGCGCGAGTTCGAGGAAGCGGATCGCAAGATCGAGGAGGAGGCCGAGGGCGCACGCAAGCTCATCAACGCGATCATCGACGACCCGAGGACGCCGTCCGACAATGCCGCGTTGGCGCGGATCGAGATCCGCATCGAGACTGCCGTCACCGAGCTGCGCCGCGACCTGAACGAGGACCACGCAAAGCTCCTCAAGCAGGTCGACGCCAAGCAGATGGCAGAAGCCCGCGGCACGCTGGAACACATCGATGCCATCCGCGACCAGTTCAACCAGAAGTTCGATGCGATCCGCGCCGACATGCTGACACAGGTCTTCGCCGCGACCTCGCAGGTGATCGGTCACCAGCGGCAGGCGATCGTCGTTTCGGGCATCGTGACCTTGCTCGCGGCGATTGTCGGATTTGCCTTTGCGCTGCTGGTGTCCAGCGGCATCACGCGGCCGGTGCGCCTTTTGCTCGCCGGCACCCGCGAGGTCGAGGCCGGGCGGTTCGACAAGACCATCGCCGTCTCGACCCAGGACGAGATCGGCGAGCTCGCGGCCGCCTTCAACCGCATGATCGAGCAGTTGCGCCACAACGAGCGCATCCGCGAGACGTTTGGCCGCTACATCGATCCCAAGGTGGTGCAGGGCCTGATCGAGCGGCCGGAGGTCGCCATGGACGGCCAGCGCCGGGTGATGACCATCATGTTCTGCGACATGAGCGGCTTCACCTCGATGAGCGAGGGCATGACCCCGCGCGGCCTCGTCAAGGTGATGAACCACTATTTCACGGTGATGTCGGTCCCGATCAGGAGCAATCGCGGCGTCATCGACAAATATATCGGCGATGCCATCATGGCCTATTGGGGCCCGCCCTTCATCGAGGAGGACGAGCCGGCGCTCCTGGCCGGCTGTGCCGCCATCGACATGGCCGACCAGGTGCCCGCGCTCCAGAGGCAATTGCCCGATCTGCTCGGCATCCGCGCCATGCCTGTGCCGTGCGACCTGCGCATCGGCATCGCCACCGGCGAGGTCCTCACCGGCAGCATCGGCTCCGAGCTGATGATGAGCTTCACCGTGATGGGCGATGCCGTGAACCTCGCCTCGCGGCTCGAGGCCGTCAACAAGGTCTACGGCACCCGCATCCTGATCGCGCAGGCGACCGCGGATGCGATCGGTGGGCGTCTCGAATTGCGCGAGATCGATCGTCTGGCGGTTGCCGGCCAGAGCGCGCCGCAGGCGATCTTCGAGGTGATGGCGAGGGCCGGCGCGCTCACCGCCGCGCAGGACGGCTTGCGCGCGCACTATGCCGAAGCTCTCGCCGCCTATCGCGCCCGCCGCTTCGACGAGGCCCGGGCCGCCTTCAACGCGGCGCTCGAAGCCGTCCCCGGCGACGGTCCCTCGCGTACGCTGCTCGCCCGAATCGCGCAGTTCGAGGCCGATCCGCCGGGCGAGGGGTGGGACGGCGCCTGGCGGCTGGAGCAGAAGTAGGCCCCGCGCGGGAAAAATTGATTCTACTCGATAACGATGTTCGTCGTGACCTATTTCCCGGGCTTAGGTTTGCCGTCCTTGAGGCGTTTGATGGGGACACGCCGATGACGGAACTTGAGGACAGGCTGGAACGGTTCGAGACGCTCACGGCCGAATGCGAGCTGATCGCCAAGCTCGCCACCGACAGCACCAAGCGCGAAYTCTATCTCAAGCTCGCCGAGCACTATTACCAGCTGGCGCGCGAGACGCGGGCTGCGGTCGCGTCCAGGGCTGCGGCCTGAAGGCGGCTGCAATCCGTTCTTAACATTTGGCACGCATCCTTTGAGGGCGTGAGCGTCGCGATTCGCGATGGCTCGCAGTGGGAATGCCGGGGCTCGTTGCAATGCAGCGCGTTCCGCTGATGTTGCTTTGCCGGTGTCTTACGGGGCAATCCCATGCGTCTTCTTGCGGTGCTCATCCTCGCGCTCATGACGGCGGCCTGCAACCAGGAGCAGGACATCACCGGCTCGACCGCAGCCTGCCCGGTGCGGAACTACAGCTCTTACAATCCCCGCGACATGAACCAGTGCGTGGCCGCCTGCAAGGCGTGCGACCATGGCAATACGGTGACCTGCACCACGTCCTGCACGCTCAAGGGCGCGCACTGAGCTGCCAGGGTTCGCCGGTTCCTCGGGCGTCGAGGGCTGACGGTGTCGGGACACCGGAACGATTCACATGACATAATCATTGGTAGGAGCAGGCAGGACGCGGAGTCCAATGGAATGGGTATGCTCGATCCCGGCCGGTTTCTGGTGTCGTGCTCGCAGTGCGACGCATGGCCGATGGCGGCCAACGTCAAACGCTCGAGCTGGTCGGCGTCGCCGAGCGAGGTCCGCTTCGTGTGCCCGCGCTGTCGCCGGGAGGAGACCGCGATCGTCTCCGCCTCGGGCGAATTGACGCCGATCAGGCGCATCGACATCCCGCCGCGTGACGTCACTGTGGCCTGGGCCCAGGCGCAGCGCCCGAGAGGCCGCACATAGGCGGCCGGCGCATTGCTCGATCCCGTTCGGGAACCCGGCCGATCGTCGGACGTTTCCGCCCCAACATCACCGATCGAGGCCGAGCGAATGATCAGCGAGCATTTCGACACCCGCACAAGGATCAACATGAAGCTGGCGCTGGATCGGATTTGCCGCGATCGCCCCGTGGGCGAGGATCATGCGTTCCGCAGGTCGGTCGCCGAGCACATCATCCGCTGCGCGCTGACAGGCCGGACCGGTATCGGTCAGCTCGTCGATGCCGGCGAGCGGGCGGTGGTCACGACGCGCGCGGCGCGGAAGCCTGCCTAGAGCATGATCCGGAAAAGTGCGAAGCGGCTTTTAACCTAAAGCGCGATGACGATTCATCGATTTCATCGTGGCTTTGGGGTTCGCTGAGTCCGCCGGTCGCGTCGCGAGGTGGATCGTGGCGGTTCAACTCACGACAAATGTGCTAGGATCAGCGCCAGGAGACCAATGATGGCCACTGACATGCTTTCGCCCCATGCCGACCGTTTTCGCCTTCACCCGGTCGCGCCGCGCCTCGCGCCGATGTTCGGCTTTGCGCTGCTGACGGTGTCATGCGCGCTCGCGAGTTTTGCGCTCGCCTGCGCAACGCCCTTTGCGGCCTTCTCGGTTGTCGCGGCCGCGATGCTGCCGCTGCGGCCGGCGCTGCTCGTCGTCACCGGCGCGTGGCTCGTGAACCAGTGCATCGGCTTCGGCGCGCTGCACTATCCGATCGATAGCAGCACGATGGCCTGGGGTTTTGTGATCGGCGCTGCTGCCCTTGTCGCGACCGCGGCCTCATCGGCCGTCCTTCGTATGCTGCCGCAAGGCCGCACGCCGTTGATGCTGGCGATCACATTCGTCGCCGCCTACGCGGCCTATGAGCTCGTGCTGCTCGCCGCGACGCCGGTCCTCGGCGGAGAGGGCGCCTTCACCGCGGCCATCGTGGCGCGGATCGGACTGACCAGCGCGGTCTGGCTCGCCGGCCTCGTCGCCGCCTGCGAGATCGTCCGCCTGGTCGATCCGTTCAGGCGCAAGGGAGCGATGTCGGTCTGAGCGGCGACTCTTAGCCCGGATGGAGCGAAGCGAAATCCGGGACCGCCGCAGCTTGTGAAAAGACCCCGGATTGCGCTTCGGTCCATCCGGGCTACGCGACCGCCTCAGCCGCGCCCCGTGCGTGGTTTCAACCATCGCGTGATCACAGCGCACGGCGTTTGACGGCTGCGCGGCAGCCTGTGCCTCTCGCTCGCATCTCTTGCGAAGGCAAGGACCTGCTGGCTGGATCGCCGCTGCTCGGGCGCACGTGCCATCCATTCGCGAATGACTGCGCGTCGTATCTTCGACTTCAACATATGAGGGGCTCCCGGGGGCGGGATCAAGAAGGGGCAGGATCAAGCCATGCGGCTGTTCCTGCCTCTTCGTGATCGGCAGCGTGCCTATGCCGCCTTTTGCATCGGGTACGCTTGCGAGCGTCGCGCGAGCAGGGCGCTGCCGCACGGATGTTCGGCCCCTTGCAGCACGACGAAGCCACGCTTCGCCACCGCGGCGCGGAGATCGTCCTTCGCCGCCGATTTCTGCGCGTCGAGCCAGATCACCAGCACGGCACGGGGCCCGAGGAAACCGTCGAGCCAATCCATCGCCGCATCGAGCGCGCTGAGCGGTCGTCGTCGCCAGTCCACGAGGGCTGCGTCGTACTGCGCGGCCGGGAGGCCACAATTGCCGGCCGACGCGGCCAGAAAATATCCGCGCTTTTGCAGATCCATCATCAATTCCATGCTCTTCGCGCCGACCACGACAATACGCTGCCCTGGCGAGCAGCCTGCGAGCGCGATCATCGGTTCGATGATTCTGTCGCTGACCCCTGAGATAGACATGAGTTCACCGGTTCGGTTGTTGTTGCCTTGGCAGGGCAGGCTGATCCTTGCGGGACAGATCGTGGCGGCATGGCCACTCTGTCGCACGGTCCGCGTTCCCTGCGATGCGTCACGCAGATAGGCGTGACCGGCTCGATATGTTGCCGCTTGCGATATGATTTCGAGATGAGCGTGGTGTTGATTGTATATGTTCGGCATAGGACTGGCGCGACCACTATGCCGTTCCTAGAAAAGGGCGGTCCGATCCCCATCGAATTTGGATTTGTCCGGCGTCATGTTCCGACGTGTAGCTGCAACTCTTGTTGGAGGCCAGAATGCCTGCATATCGCGCTTTTGTCGTGGGACGACACAGCGTACCGATCGGGGTGGTTCAGATGGACTGCATCGACGATGAAGCCGCGATCTCTCGCGCCGCGAAACTCGTCGACAGCCACGATGTGGAACTCTGGCAACTCGATCGTCCAGTCGCGAGATTTGAGGCGCTGTCCGGACAGATGCGCAGGAAATAGGTCGTAGCCTTTTCGGGTGTTGTCTTCCCGTCGCGTCGGGGGACGCTTGCCCGACGGGCAAAACATCGCGGACGCTGTCAATTCGCCTGCGCAAAAATATTCCACTTTACCGAAATTCGGATTTGTCGTATGTGTTCGCCCATCCCGGCTCATCCTTGAGGGGCGATCATGTGGTCGTCATTTTCGCGAGCCGGGCTTGCGGTGGACGCGGCAGCGTCGGGCGCGAGAGTTGCGGGCAGGGCGGATTGCTCTCCGTGAGCCCAAGRCTTCGTGCCAGACGAGCGGCGCTGWCAGGTTCGTCTCGCCAGCAGGTTTCCGGCTCCGTCGACAGGGCTGGRAAAACCGCGGCGAAATGGCGGGCCGTGCGTACGGCAAAACCGTGTGGTCCTGGCCGTCGTTGCTACGGTCAAGCTCTTGCGGAGGCGGCAGTCGCGTCAACCGGCGCGGTGYCGGTGAATTCCGCGAAGGCGAGGGAGGCCAGAACGAACTCGGCTCCCGGGAGARCACGGCATAAGCCGTCCGACCACTGCGCAGGGAAGGCCGAGTGATTGGCTACACCTGTATGCTGCTGTGCGGTTTCTGCGTGTGCMTTTTGCGCAGCAGACCGCGGGTGCCAGCTGGCACCCGGCCTTCCCTGTGCCCTCTTGGCTTAGAGGGCAGAGCGACGAAGCAAAGCTCGGGCGAATTGCGCCGCGAGGACGGGAAGGCATGTCTGCGACCACACCCTCGCTGTCATCGCCCGCCTTGTGCGCACTTGCGCATTGGGGCGGGCGATCCAGTATTCCAGAGGCGGTTGTGATGGAGCCGAGAGGCCGCGGCGTACTGGATTCCCCGCCTTCGCGGGAATGACAGTTGTATTTGGAGGACGAAGTCGCTGCCTCATACTCCGTCATTGCGAGCGCAGCGAAGCAATCC